>CAYFQS010000313.1:0-4850 GCA_964345245.1 uncultured Planctomycetaceae bacterium
GGCGGGCGCCGAGCAACTCGCCCATGCCGCGGATGCGCAG
The DNA here is from genome assembly GCA_964345245.1 of uncultured Planctomycetaceae bacterium. GTDB lineage: Bacteria > Planctomycetota > Phycisphaerae > Phycisphaerales > Zrk34 > CAYFQS01. The sequence continues at coordinate 41 of CAYFQS010000313.1, forward strand.
GTCGGCCTCGGCGATCTCGAACCCGTCGGTCGTCTCGGCGATGGCGGCCATGCGCTGCCGGCCATCGTCGGTCGTCGGATCGGCGATGAACACGCACACGGATTTCACTGACCCGCGACCGACCCGGCCCCGCAACTGGTGCAACTGCGCCAGTCCGAAGCGCTCGGCGTGCTCGACGATCATCATCGTCGCGTTGGGCACGTCCACGCCGACCTCGATCACGGTGGTGGCGACGAGGGCGTCGATCTCGCCGGCCCGGAAGCGGCGCATGATCTTCTCTCGCATGTCGGCCTTGAGCCGGCCGTGCACCGCCGCGACGCGGAAGTCCTTCAGCGCGCCGTCCTGCAACGTCTTCGCCTGCGACCGCACGGATCGGAGGTTGGTTTCGTCCTGGTCGATCGCAGGGACGACGATGTACGCCTGCTCGCCTCGGGCGAGCCGCTGGACGAGATAGTCGTAAACGTGGGTGCGTTTCTGCTCGCCGACCACACGGGTGGCGATCGGCTGCCGGCCGGGCGGCAGGCCGGCGATGATCGATACGTCGAGGTCGCCGAACACGGTGAGCGACAGCGTGCGCGGGATCGGCGTGGCGGTCATCACGAGGTTGTGCGGCACGATGGGCTTGTCCTCGCCGGGCCGCTCGGCGCAATCCTCGGCCTTGCTGCGGAAGACCGCCCGCTGCATGACGCCAAAGCGATGCTGCTCGTCGACGACGACCACGGCGAGATCGTGAAAGCGCACCGCCTCGGTGAGCAGGGCGTGGGTGCCGATGACGATATCGACCTCGCCGGCGGCGATGCGTTCGGCGAGTTCGCGTCGGTTCGCCGCGGGCATGGAGCCGGTGAGCAGGGCGATGCGGACGGTCGAGCCCTCGAGCATGTTGCTGATGGAGATATGGTGCTGCTCGGCGAGCAGTTCGGTCGGGGCCATGATCGCGCCCTGCTTGCCGGACGCCACGGCCATGAGCAGGGCGTAGAGGGCGACCACGGTCTTGCCGCTGCCCACGTCGCCCTGGAGCAGGCGATTCATCGGAATCGGCCGCTGGAGGTCGGCGGCGAGTTCCCGGACCACCTGCTCCTGGTGTGGCGTGAGGGAGAAGGGGAAGCGATCGCGGATGTGCCGGTCGATCGCGTCGGAGAAGCGGAGCGTCGGCGCCTGCAGGGCGGTCTCGTTGTGGCGGCGCTTCACCGCGACGCCGAGTTGGAGCAGCAGCAGCTCGTCGTAGGCGAGTCGGCGGCGGGCCTGCTTCACCTCGTCGCGGTGTGCCGGGGCGTGCATCATCCGGTAGGCCTCACGCAGTTCCACCAGCGCTCGCTTCTCGCGATAGGCGGGGTCGAAGTGGTCTTCGATCTGTTCCAGCGCGGGCTCGAGCACGCCTTCGATCACCTTTTCGATCTGGGTGCCGGGCAGGTCCTCGGTGGCGGGATATACGGGGCGGAGGCGTTCGTCCTCGCCGCCTTCGTCGCTGTCGTCATCGCTCAGCGATTCCCACTTGGGATTCACCATCTGGGGGTAGTTGTTGTAGGTGTCGACCCTGGCGGTGACGGCGATCATCATGCCGGGCTTGAGCTTGTTACGGAGGTACCCGCCGTTGAACCAGACGAGGTCGAGGGTGCCGGAGTCGTCTTCGAGGGTGGCCTGGAAGCGGCCCTTGTTGCCGCCGCGTGCGCGCCCGATGGCCGAACCCCGGGCGGGCACGAAGCGGCAGGTCGCCACCATGCCGCGGGCGGTCGCGATCGAGCCGACGGGAAGCTGACGGATCGGCGTCTCGCCGACGTGATGTTCCCAGCGGTGGGGCAGGTGGCGGACGAGGTCGGCGACGGTTTCGATCCCGAGGCGGGCGAATCGTTCCGCCCGGCGGGGGCCGACACCCTTCAGGTACTGCACCGGCGTACGCAGGTCCACCGGCGGCATATCGCCCGCGGTCGGTTTGTCATCAGCTTTCGACGGCATGGTCACACGGCAGGGCGCATCATACCAAACGAAAAACGCCCTTCCGCGAGGGAAGGGCGTCGCCCATTATGCTACTCCGTCGTTGCCCGGGCGGTCAGCTTTCGATGCCGGTGATCCGGACCCGCAGGAAGCGCTGCCGATGGCCGCGCTTGCGGCGGTAGTTCTTGCGACGCTTGAACTTGATGATGGTGATCTTCTCGCCCTTGACCTCGGTGAGCACGTCGGCGGTGACCTTCGCGCCTTCGAGGTGGGGCGTGCCGATCTCCGGATCGCCTTCGTCGCCGCTCACCATCAGCACGCGGTCGAAGTCGATGCTCGTCTGTTCATCGCTCAGGTCGCGCAGGTCCACGCGAATCACGTCGCCTTGGCTGACCTTGAACTGGCTGCCGCTGTCTTCAATCACTGCGTACATCGGTCGGTTCCTCGCTCATGGTGAAGCCCCGGAGTATAGCAGAAGGCGACGGGCGTGCCAAGGCCGATGGTTCGCCGGGAAACTGGAAACACGAAACGGCGGATACGGGTCTGGAACCGCGGCGCGGAGCCGAACCACCTGCTACACTCTGGCTGCCGAAACAACCGCCGATGAAAGGAACCACATGGAACTGCTGAAGCAACTGGCCGAGACGCCCGGCGTGCCGGGACGGGAGACGCGGATTCGCGAGTTCATCCGGGAGAAGGTGGAGCCGTTCGTGGACGACGTTCGCGAGGACACGATGGGCAACCTGATCTGCCATCGCAAGCCGCGGCCGGGCAAGGGCAAGAAGGCCCCGTCAAAGCCCCGGCGGGTCATGCTCGCGGCGCACATGGACCAGATCGGTTTCATCGTCCGCTACATCGACGACAAGGGTTTCGTGCGGATCAACAACGTCGGCGGGTTCGACATGCGCAACCTCTTCGCCCGACGGATGAAGGTCTGCACGAAATCCGGCGACCTGCCCGCGGTGATGAACCCCGGCGGCAAGCCGGTGCATATCGCGAGTGAGGAAGAGCGGAAGAAGGTTCCCGAGATTCACGAGTTCTACCTCGACCTCGGCCTGCCGCCGACGGAAGTGAGGAAGAAGGTGGAGATCGGCGACATGGTCGTGATCGACGAGCCGCTGATCAAGATGGGCGACACCGTGGTCTCACAGGCCCTCGACGACCGCATCGGCTGCTGGGTGCTCGTCCGGGCGCTGGAGAAACTGAAGTCGCACAAGTGCGAGATCTTCGCGGTGTTCACGGTGCAGGAAGAGGTCGGCCTTCGCGGCGCGGGGCCGGCCGCCTTCGGCGTGCAGCCGGACGTCTCACTCGCGATCGACACCACGCTCTGCTGCGATACGCCCGGCGTGAGCGACGACATGCAGATCAACAAGCTCGGCGAAGGGGTGGCCCTGAAGGTCATGGACGGGTCGATGATCAGCGACCTCGGCGTCCTCGAGTCGCTCAAGAAGGTCGGTGACAAAAAGGAGATTCGTTACCAGGTCTCGCTGTTGCCGCGTGGCGGTACCGACTCCGGGGCGATCCAGCGCACCGCCGGCGGCGTGAAGGTGGTGTCGCTCGCCTGCCCGCTGCGAAACATCCACACCGTCACCGAGGTCGCGTCATGGTCGGACATCGAGAGCTACCGCGATCTGGTCGCCGCGTGGCTGGCCGAGCAGTAGAGCGGCTGAGTGATGGGGCCTCCCCCGTCCGGCCCGTTGGGTTATCCCATCTCCGGGGGGTCAACTCACCGCGTCGATCAGGCGTTCGGCCTCGGCCGCGCTGTCCGCCCCGGTGGTGATCATGAAGCGATTGAGCTTCGGTCCGAATTCCTTCTTCAGCGCACGCAGATTCTCCAGGTTCCCGCCGTGGATGAACATGCCCTTGCCCGCATCGACGGTCTTGTGGTAGATCGGCCACCAGCGCTCGTGCCAGGTGCCCTCGGCCCCGCTGCCGGGCGTCCACTGAATCACGTCGATGGTCTCGATGGACAGCAGGTGGTCGTGATGCGGGATCGCGCCGGGCCCGTCCCAGTGGTACATGCAGTGGGCGACGCGCTCGGACTGCTCCCGCAACAGCGGCACCATCCACCGGGCGAACATATCGGGCGAGATCATGGCGGAGAAGTCGCACTGGAACTTGGCCATCCGCCCCGGCGCCCAGGCCCAGAAGACCGAGCCGCCCACTTCATCGCGGATCACGTCGTAGAACCGGTCGTAGTAGGCGAAGTAGATCTGGGCCAGGTCCGCCATGCAGCGGTCGACCCACTCAGGCCGTTCGATGAGGTCGGCGAGCAGTTCCTCGGTGCCGCGCATCGCGGCGAGCGTGTCGAGCCCTTCGATCAGGTCGGGAAACTGCTGGAGGAACTTGCCGCGCCCGAGGCGGTCGAAATCCTTGGCGAGGTTGTAGCTGAACTTCCAGTAGAAGTTCTCGGGATCGAACCGGAACTCGACCGACTCGGGGTCTTGCTCGGGGAGGCACGGCTCGCACCAGACGGTGCCGGGCATCTCGACGCCGCGGCAGCCCTGGTAGAGAGCGAGACAGTTCGGGGCGAGCCCGGCGGCGACGGTGGGCAGGGCCTCGCCGAAATATTCTTGCCGGGCCGGTCCGCGCAGGCCGTAGTTGACACGGAAGTCGTAATCGGTGGTGGTGTACTTCGGGGCGGTGACGCCGTCGGGAACCGCCACTTCGTCGAGCTCTTCGTGTGGCTCGTCGCGTGGTGCGACGACTTGCATGACGGGCCGGCCGATGTCGCCGCCTTGCCACCATTGGGTCAGTCGCGCCTTGACCTCGTCCGCGTCGGGCCGATACAGCAGTCCGCTCATGTCACGCTCCTTGGTCTGGGCTGGGTGTGATAGCAGGCCCGACGGACGGGCACAAGGCGTGCTCGCCTCGCTTC
>CAYFQS010000314.1:0-4829 GCA_964345245.1 uncultured Planctomycetaceae bacterium
CAGGGCGGCGATCCGGCCGGACTGCCACAGGCGGTGGGCGAGGGCGCTGAGCAGTGGGGTTGGCGGGTCTTCGCCGGCCGCTCTTTCGAGATACCCTTCCGCCCGGCGGTAGTCGCCGAGCGCGTCAAACACCGACGCCACCCGCCGGGCGTATTCGGCGTCGGGCGGGGTCTGTTCCGCGGCGACCTCCGCCCAGTCCTTCGCCTCTGCGCGGTCATTGACGTAGAGATGCGCGAAAGCCCGCAGCAGTGGGGGGATCGGTTCGCCCGGCAACTGATCTTCGACCTTCTCTGCATACGCGATGAAACTGTGCCGCGGCTGATCGAGTTGTCGGTAGAGCTGCAGCAGGAGCAGGTGTCCCTCGAAGTCGCGCGGCTGCTGCTCGGCGTAACGCTCGGCGAAGGGCAGGGCCTCGTCGAAGCGGCGCAGACCGACCAGCGCCCGCGCCTTCGCCCGCACGGCCCGGAGGTTGTCCGGGTCGCGCTCGAACTCCTGCGTGGCCAGATCAAGGGCCTCGGTATGGAAGCCGACCCGCGGGTCGGCGTAGAGCTCCAGCAGGTGCCCGCGGGCCTCGGGATGTCCCGGCTCAAGTTCCAGCACCCGCCGGAAGAACGCGATCGCCTGGGGGAGATGGGCCCCGCCGGGCTCGGCGACTTCCTGTCGCGCCACCGCGTAGGCATAGACCGCCTCGACGTCCTCGGGGTACTTGTTGAGGTACGTGCCGACGCTGTGCAGGGCGTTGTAGTAATCGCCTTCCTCCAGGGCCTGCATGCCGGCGTCGCGCCTGGCGAGCAGTTCCTGGCGGATCTGGTGCTTACGGTACAGGAACGCCGCGGTCGCCCCGCCAATGACCACCACCGTGATCAGGAGGAGCAGAAGCAGGCGTCGTCGTGTTTTGGGACGGATGGGCACGGTGCGTCACCTCCGGAGGAAGGTCTTGCCAAGGGTTCGCCAGATGATCCACAGGTCCATGCGCAGCCCGCCGCGCTCGACGTATTCCAGATCGTATCGTATCCATTCCTGGAAGTCGGTGTCATGGTCGCGGGTTCTCATGACCTGCCACAGTCCCGTGATGCCGGGCAGTACGCTGAGGCGGGCCTCGCGCCACGGCGGGCAGTACTGGTTCTCAGCCCGGGGGCTCGGGCGCGGGCCGACCATGGACATGTGCCCCGCCAGCACGTTGAAGAACTGCGGGACTTCATCGAGATAGGTTTTCCGCAGGAATCGGCCGACGCGGGTGATGCGCGGGTCGTTGGAGACGTAGAACTGCGGGCCGTCGACCTGGTTCTCCGCCATGAGCCGGGCCTTGATCTGCTCGGCATCCCGGCGCATGGAGCGGAACTTGAGACACGTGAACTCCCGGCCGCCGAGGGTCTCGCGGCGATGGCCGAAGAAGAACGGCCGGCCGTCTTCAATGTAGATCGCGGCCATGATGGCGGGATACAGCGGCAGCGTGACCGCGATGCCCGTGATCGCCATGGCGAGGTCCATCGCCCGCTTGACCGGTCGACGGACGAACGGCCGGGATGCGACGCGTTCAGCCCGCTTGAGAACCTGCGCCGGTTCGAGCTGCTCCCAGCTTACCGCGGAAACTTCCGGCCGATGGTCGGGATCGTCCCAGAGCACGGCAGGCCCGACGACGGTCGTCTGCGATTCGAGCGATCGGCCGGCCCCGACCCACGCCGGTCCGACGAAGGCGGTATCGCTGTGCACTTCGGCCGTGGCATCCTGCCATGCCCCGCCCCGGTTGCGATGGGCACGGTCGATCACGATATCCGGCCGCTGCCACTGCTGGATCAGGTCCCGCATGAACTGCATGGTCTCGGCATCGGAGTCGCGGTCGTAACACCGGCCGCGGACGCGCTCGGCCTGTCGTCGCACGTGCGTGGTCGCCCGGCGGAGCAGTCGCCAGCCCGTGCGGGCGTCCGGGGCGGCTTGCCAGATGTCGGCGTAGCGACGGTGGGAGGTTACCGCGACCCGGGCGAGGCGGGTGTCCGATCCGCCGTAGTCACGGTCGAAGCCGACGAAATTGCCCCCGGCATCGAACTTCGACCGCTCGCGGTAGCCGTGCTCGCGCTGATCGACCAGGCGTATCCACAGCAGGTCCGGCTTGAGCCAGCTCAACTCCTGAACGAGGCGGTTGAGGCGGAAGGCGGTGAGCAGCCGCGGGGCCATGAGCAGGTACAACTCGGGCCGTTCGACCGTTTCCGTGGCGACGCCGGGGCGGACGACCTGAACGCCCCGCGCCGCCCAGAATCGATCGTGGACGGCGGTGGGGGTGAGGCCCCAGATCGTCGGCCGACCGTCTTCGGCGACCGGCGGATCAGTGGTTTCAGCGATATTGGGTTCGGTGTTCGTGATCACCGGTTGGTCCCTCTCTGACAGGTGGGCGCTCATCAAGGCGACTGGTTGGGAGGCGGCGTCTGGTGGGCGCCGGCCGCACGATCAGCGATGGCGCGACGAGCGGGCGACCGCCTGGGCGACGGGCCCGTATCTCGTGGCGCGTTGTGTGTCGGCTTGATCCTGGCCGTTGCCGCCGTGCGGGGACTGGCCGTCGTCCCGCTTGCTCAGGGATGACGAGAGCGACGACCGCTGCAGGTCCCGTTCCGTCGCCCGGTTGAACACGACGCCGGCCAGATGGGCGTTGATCGACTGCAGGAATTCGACGCAGCGGTCGGCGCCGGTCCGATTCTCGCCGCGGGCGAAGATGGGCACCACGGCATCCGCCGCCGCGGCGACGATGGACGACTCGATGCTGCCCGGCACCGGGCCGGTATCCACGAGCACGATGTCGTAGGCCTCGGCGGCGCGGTTGAGCAGTCGGTCCATCGTGGCCGGGGAAAGCCGACTGGTGTCTTGCCCGGTGGCCCCGCCGACGGGCAGAACCTCGACGCCGGGGATGCCGGTCTCGGCCACGCAGTCTTCCAGCGGTTCGCCCTCCAGCGTGTCCAGCAGGCCGACCGGGGTCGTTTCCTGCAAGCTGAGGGCGTGGTCGATCTCGCCCGTGGTCAGCACGCCCATCTCGACGAGGCAGGCGCCCAGCCGCTCGCCGGTATTCTGGGCGAGCTTGAGGGCGTGTTCGAGCTGCTCGTCGGTGATCAGCCCGTGCTGGCGGAGAATCTGGCCGATGCGGCGGCGCTTGATCGCCTCGAGGCGGCGGGTGAGCCCGCTGCCGATGAGATCGGCGTCGATCAGCAGCGTCCGCGCGCCGGAGCTGGCGTACGACAGGCCGAGCGAGAGCGTGAGACTCGTCTTCCCGCTGCCGCCGGCCCCGGAGGTGACGGCGATGACGCGCGGCGCCGCTTCGCCGCTGATCTGCAGCAGCGTGCGGATGTGGTGGACGCAGTAGCCGGCCACGCGGGCCTGCTCGGGATCGGTCAGGTCGTTCGGCAACTCGGGCAGGATGCCGAGCAGCCGCACGTTGCCGCTGCTCATCCCGGCGTCCCCGGAATCGTAGAGGCGACGATCCATGAACCCGAGCAGGAGGATGAGCCCGACGCCGACCGATCCACAAGCCCCGGCGCCGAGCACGGCGAGTTGTTTGCGCTTGCCCTGATTCACCGGCGACGGCGAAAGATCGCCTTCGCTGATGACCTCGAGGCGGCCGCTGACCGACGATTCGACGTTGAGCTGCTCAATGCGGAAACGCGTTTCTTCCAGGCGCTCCTTGATTCGCTGGCTTTCTTCCTTGAGCCCGTCGATTTCGAGGTTTTTGCGGCCAAGAGCGAGCGTTTCTTCGCGAGCGTCAGAATGCAGGTCTTTCAGCTGTTCGACTCGCTGGTGGAGGAATTCCGGGTCCGCCTCCGCGGTGAACCGCGGACTCCCGGGCTTGATGGGAGACGCCGTCGCCAGGTCCTCGGCGGTGCGGTTCTCTTTGAACCATGCCACCCGCTCCTTCATCTGCCGAAGGACGCCCACGAGCTGCATCTGCGCGCTTGTCACCTGGCGATGGTCTTTGCCAAACCTGAACTTCAACTCATCAATCGCCGATTCAAGCGACTGCTTGCGTTGCCAGAGCTGGCTGACCTGGCGGTCGTACTCGGCGATCTCCTCGGCGGTCATGGTGTCGGGATCGGGGCCGGTCGGCTCGTCTATCGCGGCGGTTCCTTCCAGCTCTCCGTTTGCCTCCGCCTCGGCTTGACGCCTCTCCTCAGCCGCCCCCGCCGCGGCGACTTCGAGCTCCGCCTGCTTCAGCGCGCTTTCCAGCTTCTGCAACTCCTGCAAGTTGAACTGGTACATCTGCTCGAGCGCATCCGAGCCGAACTCATTGGCGATCCTGCGGATTCGCGTTCGCAGACTGTCAAGCTGGTTGCTCAATGCAGTCCGGCGTTCTTCGAGGATGCGAAGTCGCTGGGCCTCCTCGCGCACGTCTCGTTCGCCGTAGATGCGCATGTACGCCTGAATGACGGCCTTGACCGCGGCGTTGGCGGCTTCTTGGTCAGAATCCGTGAAAGAGACGGCGAGGATCTCGTCGCTGGCGCGCCGGACCGACAGCTTCTCTTTGAACTCGGTCTGAGCTTCGGGGCTCAGACCGCGTTCGAATTGCCGCCAGGCCTCGCTTTCCATGGCCATGCTCAGCACCCGCGGGCTCTGCATGAGCTGGGCCTGGGAATCGACGAAGGCGCGGAACATCGGCATCACGCCGCTGTCCTCGCTCTTGTAGAGGATCACCGGCACCACCGGCCGCACGCGGATCATCCCCGTCGACTGGTAGACCGGGTCCTTGTGGGTCCACCCGAAGAAGCCGCCCGCGATCAGCCCGATCGCGCCGAGCAGAATCGCCCAGTGGTACCGGCCGCGCAGCAGCAGGTGCAGCCGCTTGAGCGGGT
>CAYFQS010000315.1:0-4793 GCA_964345245.1 uncultured Planctomycetaceae bacterium
AAACATGCATCTCATGAACGACCAAGCCGACAAACCGCGCGTGCTCACCGGCGATACCCCGACCGGCAAGCTGCACCTCGGCCACTACGCCGGTTCCCTCGAGAACCGCGTGGCCATGCAGGACGATTACGACTGCTTCTTCCTGATCGCCAACCATCATGCCCTGACCACCCGGGCCGAGGAGTCCCGCGAGGTCGCCCGCGACTGCCTCGAGATCGTCAAGGACTGGGTCGCGGTCGGGATCGACCCCGAGCGGTCGACGGTGGTGCTGCAGTCGGAGGTGCCCGCCATCGCCGAGTTGACGTGGTACTTCGCGATGCTGCTCGGGTACGGGCGGCTGATGAAGAACCCGACGATCAAGGACGAGATCCGCGTCAAGAACCTCGGGGAGAACTACAGCTTCGGGTTCCTGATGTACGCGGTGGGCCAGATCGCCGACATCCTCGCCTTCAAGGCCCACTGGGTGCCGGTGGGCGAGGACCAGGTGCCGCACATCGAAATGACCCGCGAGATCGCCCGGCGGTTCAACCAGCTCTACTGCGGGATCGACCCGCAGACCGAGGACGGGGACTACGTTGACGCCGGCGGCGTGTTTCCCATCCCCCGGGCGAAGGTCGGCCGCGTCGCCCGCCTCACCGGCATCGACGGGACGAACAAGATGAGCAAGTCGCTCGGCAACGCGATCTTCCTCAGCGACTCGGCCAAGGAGGTGAAAAAGAAGTGCAACCGCATCTTCACCGGGCGGGGCACGATGGACGAGCCGCCGGTCATGGAAGGCAACACGGTGATCGAGTACCTGCGCTGCTTCCACGGCGATGAGTCCAGGGTGGACGAACTCGTCGAGGCGTACCGCCGGAGCGAGCTCGGCGACGGCGACCTGAAGAAGGAAGCGGGCGAAGCGATCAACGCGCTGCTCGATCCCGTCCGCGAAACGCGGGCGGGCCTGACCGACGACGACGCGATGGACGTGATCAAGGCCGGGTCCGCCAAAGCCAACGCCTTCGCCGAGCGAACGCTGTGGCAGGCGAAACAGGCGATGGGTTTCGATTTCCACCCCCGCGAGCTGCGGGTGGTTTAGGTCGGCAGATGCCCATGCCGCCAGCCGGGTCTGATCAACGACGACGGCGACCTGCGAGTTGGGCCACTTCGGCTTCGCAGATGAACTCCAGCTTCACACCGGCATCCTCCAATGCGTGTCTGGCCTGCCACCAGTCGGTGTCCAGAGCGACGAGGACAGGACCCCCCGCCACGATAGCGGCAGCCACGAACTTCCGGTCGTCCGGATCAAAACCTTCGAGCGCTTTGGTCTTCGGAAACTCCGAGAAATTCAGATGGGAATCATCGGTTGGGTTGATATCCACCACGACGCACCGTTGAGGGTTCCCCTGATTGGTGAGAATCCATTTGAGGAAGGCGTCGCCCACTCCTGGTTGACCTGATTGATTGAGCTTCCGGCCGTACTCCCGCAGGATCAGCCAGTGGTTATCGATCACAATTGACTCGTGATCACGAACCTGGCGGAGACGACGAACACACTTGCGGACACACCCGGGGTCGTGAGAAGCGCCGTTGTTGGCGACGTTGAGTACGTTGGTGTCAATCACGCTCGCCGGGGTCACCACTGCGCCATCCGCCTTGAAGCTGCGGCCTCAGTCATCGCAGTGAGATCGCCGATCTCGTCTCCAAAGAAGCCGTCCGGCCAATTCAAGATGTTCCCGAACACATCCAAGTCCAGGTCCTGCAGATGCGATGTCCCGCCGGACATGGTGCAGAAGTAAAGCGCCGCTTGATCCGCGTCCATTCTCTCCTCTGCCACGCGACGTTGAAGCCGCCGCAGAAGATGCTCGCTGTGGCTCTCCAGGACAATCTGGACATTGCGATTGGTCACCACGTCGATAAAGACGTCCGCCAGATTCGCCTGAACCGACGGATGGAGGTGTATCTCCGGCTGCTCCAGGAGGAGGGTCGAGTGCTCAGGCACGAAGTAGCAGAGAACAAGGACCGGCAAGACCTGAGAAACCCCGAAGCCCACATCCGTGAGGGCGACTTCAGCACTGGAGGGGGACCGCTTGACTCGAATCTCGTACTCTTTTCTGTTCGCGGCAAGCGGCTGTAAAGTAAACGAATCGACCAACCCCATGGTCTTGAGCCACTCCGCAATCCGTTGCTCAATTGGCTTGTAGCGCCGCCGTCTCCCCACCCCCCGGCCACTTTTCAGGTTCTCGGCACGCGCCGCGAGAAGGGCGGGAATCGCCTGTTCGCCTTTTTGTCCCACGTCCACCGGTCGTTCCCCGGCCCAAACGTAGGTTCGCCTCGGATACTCCCGAAGTGGACCGAGATACGCGATACGATCCAACGCATCTTCGCAGGCCTTGACAAAATCCGGAAGGAACCCGGTGTTCTGATAGTACGTGCTGGCCTCGTCCGGGAAACCGTAGCACTTGGAGGGCGACGGCAAAGGCCACGGCCGGCCAGTGGTGCGCCGCGCCGGGTAGTCGCCCGTCTGCAGTTCATACTCATCTTTCCCCTGTCCATTGGCCTTGCGCGATTCTCGCCGGGTCAGCCCGAACGCATGTTCGTCGAACCGATACATGAACTGCTCGACATACGCGCGGTCGCGCCCCACCAGTATGTCCACCTCGAAATCCAGTTCCTCGAGGTCGTAGAGCGTCCTGCGCGCCTGCTCCGGGTCCGCAATCCGCAGAGGTTCGGCGAGTTGCCACCCGAGTTCAAATCGGATCGCCGACTCAAGCCGGTGATCGTGGATGATGTCGTAGTACGTACCGAGATCGACCAACGATCGATCGTCCCCCGTGTGCAACACGCGCTTGCGGTCCGGAGACTCTGCGGTCTGCTTCAGCAGAAGCAGCGTCTGCAAGATGCTGGTCTTGCCAGAGCTGTTCGTCCCGAAGAGCCCGGTCAGCGGCGCGAGCCGCACCGCTCCAGTCGATTCCCAGGACTTGAAGTTGTCGACCCTCAGTCTCTTCAGCATGCACCGATTATAGGGGATGATCGTCCGGCGGTAACCGGCCATTCCCACGAGCCGGACTCGATGTGGCCAGCGGGATGCCCCGGCGAGTCAGGAGCCGCGACGCCGAAAGCCAGCGCCGGAGCGTTCGACGTTGCAGAGAAGCCATCTCGCGCCCGCCCCTGCGACTGAATCTCAACGATCCGCCGGCCGGGGTTTCGCCTTCGCCCCGGTTTCGGGCTATGGTGGAAAGGTTATGGAAAGTCAGCAGATCATCGAGCAGTTCCGCGTTCCCACGCGGCCGAACTACATCCCGCAGAATCGCGAGGAGGAGGTCTTCCGCTACGCCCATAGCTCGAAGATCCCCCTCATCCTCAAGGGGCCGACCGGCTGCGGCAAGACGCGATTCGTCGAGCACATGGCCTTCGAGCTCGGCCTGCCGCTCGTGACCGTCTCCTGCCACGAGGACCTGACCGCCCCCGACCTCGTCGGGCGGTTCCTGCTCCGCGATGAGCAGACGGTCTGGCAGGACGGCCCGCTCACCCTCGCGGTCCGCCACGGGGCGATCTGCTACCTCGACGAGATCGTCGAGGCCCGCAACGACACCACCGTGGTCATCCATTCGCTCACCGACGACCGCCGCATCCTCTTCATCGACAAGACCGGCGAAGTCGTCCGGGCACACGAGGAGTTCATGATGGTCCTCAGCTACAACCCCGGCTACCAGAACATCGTCAAGGACCTGAAGCATTCGACGAAACAGCGCTTCGCGTCGCTGGCGTTCGATCACCCGGATATCGAAACCGAATTGAAAATCATCACCAGCGAGTCGGGGTTGGAGGAGGAACCGGCCCGCAAGCTCGCGGAGATGGGGCAGAAAATCCGGGCCCTGAAGGGCTTCGGCCTCGACGAGGGCGTCTCATCGCGGCTGCTGGTGTACGTCGGCCGACTCATGGTCGACGGCCTCGACCCGCTCACCGCCTGCAAGACCGCGATCAGCCAGACCCTCTCCGATGAGCAGGAGATCGTCGCCAGCGTCCAGGACATCGCGAAGCTGCACTTCGGCGACGTGATGGAACCAGCCGAAACCGACTAACCGCAGAGGCGGTGAGGCGAAGAGAGAATCAAGCGTCCATGAGACTCGAACCACGAAGACCACGAAGTTCTTTGTTTTTTGCCTTGCCCCTCCGTGCCTTCGTGCCTTCGTGATTTTCTTGCCCGCCTGCGACTGACCTCCCTCTGCGCGTCGGCGCCTCCGCGGTTGTTTTTGGAACCCGATGTCCGACACACTCCATGACAACACGCCCGATGATCTCCACGGCTTCGATCCGAAGTCGGTGACGTGGGGGTATCAGCACATCTTCGCCCGGGCGATTGAGGGGCTGCTGGCGGAGGGCGAGCTGGGCGAGCATCGCCGGCGAACCACGCAGGCGTTTTTCGATCTGCTCAGCCATCGACCGACTTCGTCGTTCGACCACGCGTTGAAGGAGTTCCTCGGGGCGCTGAACCGGCGCACGACCTGGCTGCTCGAGTTGCCGGGCATGTTCGAGGATTTCTGCGAGGTCGGCCGCGACCTTTCCGAGCGGAACCTGTCGGTGGGCATCCGGTTCTTCCGGCTGTGGGGGGAGGGCGGGTTCGGCGAGACGCCGGAGCAGCTTCGCGATCTGCTGCGGCACGTCCGCCGGCTCGCCGAGGTCGACGTGCATCTCGCCGGCAGCTTCATGGTCGGCTACGGCGAGTTGCTCGGGCGCCTGACGCCGACGGAAATCGATCGCTTCGTCAATCACGTGCTCGAGGTGCATCACACGAATCCGAACGTGGCGGG
>CAYFQS010000316.1:0-4782 GCA_964345245.1 uncultured Planctomycetaceae bacterium
CAAGCCGGACCGCGGCTTCCGCGAAGGTTCGGATTCGCTGATCGCCCATCCACCGCGTCGAGCACCTCGTCGACCGTCACGCGATCGATCGGCCCCGGCATGTCGGGCGCGAGGACATTCACCGCCGGCCCGCGCGGCGCCCAGACGGCCGGATCGGTGGGCCCGAAGATGGCGACGGTTCGCACACCGAGCTGAGCGGCGAGATGCGTCGGTCCCGCGTCGTTGCCGAGATAGCCCGAAGCGCCCGCGACGAGATCGGCCAGATCGATCAGGTCGCGCGGCACCCGCACCTCGAATCGGCTGCGCCAGCGCGTCACCCGATCACCCGGCCAGCGATCGAGCTCGGCTTCGCCGAGCACCGCCGCCACCGCCCGCCCGGCGCGACGCAGTCGTTCGATGACGGTTTCGAATCGCTCGGCCGACCAGCACTTGCCCAGACCTCCGCTGCCGGGATGCACGAGGATCGGCCCACCGCGGTTGATCCGCCCCTCGGGCGTGACGGGCCTCACGCGAAGGCCCTGCCGGGCGAGTTGATCGAGATGCTGATCGGTCGCGTGGCGGAGGGACGCGGGATCGACCCGAGGCGGCGCGAAGCACATCGTCGCGTGTGGCGCGATCTGTTTCACGTTCGCCGCCCACGTATCATCGCCGTCACTGACAAAGCTTACGATCCGTCGCGCCGCTTGGAGCTGCCGGCGTAACCGCGGATCGATCTCATCGGGTGACGCGCTGGCGAACAGTCGGCTCACGCCGGGACCGTCCGCATCGACAGGCCTGACATTCGGCAGGTGGTACGCCGCGAGGGTTGCTTTTTCGCCGCCGGACACGAACGCCGTCGGCCCGAGTCCACGGAGCAGGGGCCACAGCAGTACGCTGTCGCCCAATGCGCCCTGGTAAAACACGACCGTGGATGCGGGTGATTCGGACATGATGCTCGCACCTGACCACTGCCGCACGTGGCGCCGCGGGCAGGCGCCGGCCGCGATGTCGCGTGGGGCTTGCCCGTGTTCGCTCACTTCCCGTCACCGCGGGGGCAAGCAGGCCCCGGCGTCATCCGAACGCCAAGCGACAAGAGCACGCCGCGCCGGGGTTGCGCGAGCGGTGATCGGTTACGGATAAGCCGCGTCGAAGATCAGCTTCGCTGCTGCAGGCGGAACTCGATCAGGCGTGTGGCGAGTTCTAGCTGGGCGCCGGTGAGCTTCTGATCGTAGTAAGCGTCGACGAGATAGCCGCTGAACGTCGGCAGGGCGATGTCCTGCTCGACGATGCGGGCGAGCATCTCGTTCATCTGCTCGATGTTGGCTTCGTCGTTGAACTCACCGCGATCGAAGGCGGCGACCCGATCCGGCTCGGCCATCAGCAGCGCCGGGTACTGAAACTCCAGCGCCGAACGCAGCGACTCGGCGAAGCCCTCTTCGCCCGCGTCCGCCGGCAGCGGCCGATCGGTGGTGGCGACCATGTCTTCGACCAGCCCGTGGAAGGCCTGGCTGAGCGCTTCGCTCTGTTCCAGCCCTTCGGTCGACATGTCGTCCAGCATGACCTGATCGGTCTTCTGTTCGTTGCACCCGGCGGCGAGCAAGAGAGCCAGCACACCGAACACGATCCCGCAGAGGTTCATATGACGCATCAGCAAAGCTCCTTCACGGTTGGGAAGTTACATGGATTGTCGCAGCAACCGGCCGAATGATCAATCCCCGGCCTCATCGAGCCCGCATTCGCGAGCCACGGCCATGAGCAGGGCTTCGCGAAGGCGCTGGGTGATCGGGCCCGGCTCGCCCTCGCCGATCTTCTCCCGCTCCACCTGCACCACCGGCAGCACGAGCCAGCTCGAATTGGTCAGCATGATCTCGTCCGCCTCGAGCACGTCGTTGATGCTGAGCACCCGCCGGTGCACGGGCAGGTTCATCTGTTCGGCGATCTCGATCACCGCGGCCCGCGTGATGCCGGGCAACACCGGCGACGGCAGGTCGCCTTCGGATTCCTCCCCCCGAGCGATGGGGGTGATGATCTGCTCATCCTTGACGAGGAAGGCGTTGCTCACCGCCCCGCCGTACAGTTGGTTCACCACGGTGAACCACAGGGCCTCGCCGGCCTGAACGGCCGCGGCTTGGGCGAGCGTCTGCAGGCGGACCCAGTAGTTCAGCGTCTTGTGCCCGGCGGTGGGATCGAAGGGGTTCGCCTTCGGATCGGCGATCACGACCGTCACGCCGGCGGTGAAGAACTCATCGGGATAGACGGTCGGCTCGGCGGGCACGACGACGATCGACGCCTGCTGGCCCCTCTGCCGCCCCCCTTCGCCGCCCGGCCGGCTGGACAGCAGCGACATGTCCCCGCCGGTCACCGTCAGCCGCACGCGGGCGTCGCCGAGCTCGTTGGCGTCGAGCGTCTTGCGGACGACCTCGACGAGCGGTTCGGGCTCGAGGCGTTCGGCGAGGCCGAGTTCGACCGCGCTGCTGCACAGGCGCTGCATGTGGGCGTCGAGGCGGAACACCGTCCCGTTCCACGCCCGCATCGTTTCGAACAGCCCCACGCCGTGCTGCACCGCGGCGTCGTGGACGCTCAACCGCGCGTCTTCCAGGGCGATGAACTTGCCGTCGAGATAGACCTGCATGGCGGCTATGGTCACCGCCGCGGCGCGCGGCGTCAACGCGCGATTGCGAATCTCAGATCTGAAATCTCAACTTTCCGCGGTCGGCGGCGGGTGAAGATGATAGTGGCGCTCGAGGTCGCCGTCGGGGCACAGCGCCGCGAGCGTCTTCTCGGTCTGCTGCGCCCAACGGATGATCTTGCGAAACTGCGACGGACTGAAACGGAAGTACGTGCCGTGGCCCGCGGCAATCACGTCGGGCTTCCAGTCGAGCAGTCGGCGGGCACTGTCGACGAAGCCCTCCTGGAACCGTGAGCCGTTGAAGGAGGAATATCCGCCGGTACCGTTCCAGCGCGAGGTTGGCTGAAAGTTGTCACCGGTGAAGGCGACGTACTTCCCCGCCACCCGCACCCGGATTGCGCCGTGCCACCAGGTCTGCCCGGCGAAGGGCGCCACGTCGAAGCGGTATTCATTCCATGTCCACCGCCCCTCGACGGGCAGCATCTCGTCGGGCGCGATCGCCTGCTCGGGCAGGTAAGGCGCGTCGATCCGCCCGATCTCACGAAGCGGGGCGGCGACCCGCGGGTGCAGGCATATCCTCGCCCCGAATCGCTCCCGTATCGGCAACAGCCCCGACGTGTGGTCGTGGTGGTAGTGCGTGGCCGTGGCGGCGGTCACCTTCGGCCGGGTCAACTCATCGAGCAGGGCATCGAGCGCGTCAAGGTCCGCCGCCGCCGGATCGACGACGAACGCTTCGCCCTCGCCCGACAGCAGCAGGTAGCCGTTCGTGCCGAACTGGTAGAGCCCGCGCACCACGGCCCTGGCGCCGCAGTCCATGATCCGCGGCTCGACGTAGCGGTCCGGCTCGCCGGGGCTGATCGCGCCCTTGGTCTCATGCCACGCGAGCAGTCGAGCGGCGAGCTGGCCGAGCATCGCGTTCGGCCGGCGGGTCGCCACCGGCCCGTGGGACGGGCAGAGCACGTCAATGTCGATCGCCGACAACCGCTTCACGCCTTCCCACGCGGCGAGAATGCCGGTCCCCGTCCAGTGGTCCCATTCGAGGTGATAGGGCTCATGCAGAGTGGCGTCGGCACGGGCCGCGTCGCCGCAGAACACGACCTGGTTGCCGGCCACGTCGGCCACGATGGACAGGGCATGCGGCGAGTGGCCGGGCGTGGGCACGAACCGGAGCCGGGCGCCGTTGAGCATCAGGTCGCCCCACGCGATCATGTCGTACTTCACGCCTCGCACCCCGCCATCGAGCAGGGAGAAGCTCCGGGGCCAGCCCCCTTTCCGCCGATGACGCAGGCAGGCCTCGACACGGGCGGGCAACATGAACTGCTGCTCGCCGTGGGGGGCGTGCACCGTGAAGGGCCGGCTGCCCTGCCCGGCGAGACCGGCGATCTGCTCCGCGTGATGATGCGTGATCAGCACGTCCGTGACCGGCGGCAGGTCGAGCTCCTCCACCGCGGCCAGCCACTGCCCGGTCCCGAAGTCGATCGCGTAGCACCGGTCGTCGCGCACGACGAGATAGACGTTGCAGCGATCGTCGAAACGCAACACGCCCGGCATGATCTGCTGGAAAGATTCGGCGGCCATGCGCCCTGCCCTCATCACCTGAGACGACGCAAGGTAGCACAAAACGAGACGATGCACCGACCGGTTCACCGAGTTCTCACGAAACGCGGCTCGCGGAGGCGATCCCGCGCCGGCGCAAGCACAGCCCCCCGCTCGCGCGAGGGGCTGTGGGGGTCTCGCAGTCGGCGTCGGCGATCAGTCGCCGGGGACTTCCTTGGCGTCGAGCCAGGGCATCATGCCCCGCAGCTTCTTGCCCACCTCTTCGACGGGGTGGTTCTTGTCCGCTTCGTAGAGCTTCTTGAACCGGGGCAGGCCGTTCTCGAATTCCTCCCGCCATTCCTTCGCGAAGCTGCCGTCCTGGATCGCCTTCAGGGCCTTCTTCATGTTCTCGCGCACGCGGTCGTCCACGATCTGCGGGCCCATGTGCATGTCGCCCCACTCGGCGGTGTTGGAGATCGAGTACCGCATGTAATCGATCCCGCCGACGTAGATCAGGTCGATGATGAGCTTGAGTTCGTGGCAGACTTCGAAGTAGGCCATCTCGGGCTCGTAGCCGGCCTCGACGAGGACCTCGAAGCCGTGCTTGATCAGCGCGGTCAGCCCGCCGCAGAGGACCG
>CAYFQS010000317.1:0-4777 GCA_964345245.1 uncultured Planctomycetaceae bacterium
GAGCCGACGCACCACCCGGCGCAGGCGGGCGTCGTAGACCGGCTCGGCCAGCCAGGCCGTGCCGCCCGACGAGCACCCGTGGATCGAGCAGTTCGGCTGCACGGCCAGCTATCGGCGATACCGCGACTTCGTACGGGACCACTACCGCCGGCACTACCCGCTGACCGCCGAGGCCATGCGCGACCCGCAGCTCAACCCCGGTGATGCTGACGTCTCGGCGATCAGCCACGAGCCGCGGGTCGGGGCGATTGTGCTCGAATCGATGCTCGGCTGGGCGCGGTCGCGCGGGCTGCTCACCGTGATGCGGCGGTGGCGGCCGGTGAGCGCCGACGTCGAGGGCGATCGTGTGCGCAGCGTGGAGATCGAGCACCTCGACACGGCCGAGCGTCGGACGATCGAGGCCAAGATGTTCCTCGACGCGACCGAACTGGGCGACCTGCTGCCGATGACCGGGTGCGAGTACGTCAGCGGTGCCGAGTCGCGCGACGAGACCGGCGAGCCCCACGCCCCACCCGGCCCGCCGCGCCCCGACAACGTGCAGGCCATCACGTGGTGCGCCGCCGTCGCCCACGACCCCGATGTCAACGACGACCGCTACCGGATCGAGCAGCCCGAGCAGTACGCGTTTTGGCGGGACTACGAGCCGAAGCTCGAGCCGCCCTGGCCCGGACGGCTCTTCTCGTGGACGCGGACCCACGCCCACCGCTGCCCCGAGACGCAGACCCAGACGCTGCTGCCGCGCGACGCCGCGCCGGACCGCACCACGCTGTTCCAGTTCCGTCGCGTGCTGGCGTCGAGCCTGCTTGAGCCCGACCCCGCCGGCCTCGCGGTGCACGACGTGTCGCTCATCAACTGGGTGCAGAACGACTACTTCGACCGCAACCTGATCGACAAGCCCGACGCCGAGGTCGCCGAGGCGCTTCACGCCGCCCGGCAACAGACGCTGAGCTGGGTCTACTGGCTGCAGACTCAGGCCCCCCGACCCGACGGCGGCGAGGGCTATCCCGGGCTCTACCTCCGACCCGACATCACGGGCACTCCCGACGGGCTGGCCATGGCTCCCTACATCCGAGAAGCCCGCCGCATCCGCGCCCGCTTCACCGTCACCGAGCTCCACGTCGGCGCCGAGGCCCGACGCCAGGCCACCGGCGCCCCCGACGTCAACCACGCCGCCCCCTTCGACGACAGCGTCGGCGTCGGCAGCTACCGCATCGACTTGCACCCCAGCACCGGCGGCGACAACTTCATCGACTGCAGCTCCGTCCCGTTCCAGATCCCCCTCGGTTCGCTCATCCCCGTCCGCCTCCGCAACCTGCTGCCCGCGTGTAAGAATATCGGCACGACCCACCTCACCAACGGCTGCTACCGCCTGCACCCCGTCGAGTGGAACATCGGCGAAGCCGCCGGCGTGCTCGCGGCTCAGTGCAACGAGGACGGCGTCGAGCCAACCGCCATCCACGAAGACGTCAAACGCCGCCGAACCTTCCAGGACCGCCTCGCTGGCCTCGGCGTCGAACTCGCCTGGCCCCGGCTTCGGGCGCGATAACGCTCGAATATTCTCCGCCCGACCCGGACGCCCTGCTCTCAGTCGAACAAGCCCGCCGCTGTTTTCCGCGTGGGGCCCCAATACGTCCGCGCAGCGTTGGTACGCGCACCGGCGCACGGCCGGGCCGGGGCTGGTCTGTTCGGGGACGGTTCAAACGTTGCCGATCGCGCGGTCCTAAAGCACGACTGTAGTATGAGCAAACTGATGCATTGCCCTCTATTGCGTGCCCTCGTGGAAGGTGGCGGCGCCGATGTACCGGTCCGCCGTGCCGTAGTAGCTCCACCATTGTTTCTGAAAACGCACGAGGCTTGACACAAACGTGCATGGCGCGAGCTGCGCGTTGTCGATTTCGTAGCCCTCGGATGGCTGCATGAACGGATGGAGCTGGCGCTCGCGCACGGCGGTCGGGTCCCGCGAATCGAGCAACATCTGTCCGACGGTGTAATGGTTGTCGGGGATAGACGGATCGCCACCGGGCATACGGTTCCACGCGTTGTAGATCAGCACGATGCCGGCCTCGGTGAGAAGCGCCGGCGGGCCGGGTTCGACCAAGGCGTTGTCGAAGCGGCCGGTGCGCGGGCAGGCGACCGGTTTCAGTTGCTGTTCGTCAGGTTGCGCTGCCTCGTGTGCGAACGGTCCAAGTCGGTATTCGCGGTCATAAAGGCGACGCCGATACTCACCCCACAGTTCGGCGGGGCGCCAGTGGATCAGGTCCGTCGATGTGGCCGCAAACAAACAGCCGGGACGGAGCCAGTACATCCAGTAGCAGCCGTTGATTTGTGTTGCGATCAAACGTTCACTTTTCATGCGACAGACGATCGCGCCGGCCTTGCAGAATTGATCAACCATCCCCACACCCGCGAGCACCGGGCCGTGCTTGGTCCAGTGTCGCAAGTCATTCGATGTTGCGACACAAAGGCGCGCGATCCGGCCGTCGAACGCGGTATAGGTCAGCACATATCGACCGTCCTCATCCTCCACCAGACGCGGGTCCTCGCAGCCGCCGGGCCATTCGTATTCGTACATCTCGTCCATGTCCGGGTAAAGCACCGGCTCCGGGGCGCGCTGGAAATGGACCCCGTCGTCGCTGACCGCCAGCCCGATCCGCGACGTGCCGTTGACGGCGCCGACGCGGTCCTCCGCTCGGTAGAGCAGGTGGATGCGTCCGTCGCGCACGGCCGCCGCGGGGTTGAACACGTCCTTTTCTTCCCACGCGATGGTGGTGTCCCCGATCGGGCAGTGAAAACGGCTCGCCGCGTTCGGTTCAAGCACCAGCCCCTCCCGGCGCGGGGCGGTCAACCCCCAACCGGTCTGAAGACCCGCCTCGGTGATCGGCGCCATGCTGCTTTCCTGTTCACTGACCATTACGGTAACTCACGGGAGATATCCGCCGCTGCGAAGGGTGCCCAGCGGGTCTGAGCGGGCGGTGTGTGATCCATCAGGTTCTGTAAGTAACGGCGGTGGTGCGCGAGCGTTGCCCTGTGTGTCGGATCACCGATCACGTTCTCCGACTCATCCGGGTCAGCGTTCAGATCGAACAACAACTCGGTCGGTTCATCTGCGACAGTTTCGGCACGGTAGCGAATGTATTTGAAATCCCGGCTCTCCACCATCCGCCAACCCGCCCCGCATTCGGAGAAGACCATCTCGCGGATAGACTCGGTCTCGCCCCGCACCAGCGGCATCGTCGAGCGACAGGGCACCACGTCATTGAACACCGGCTGCGAGCGTGCGAGCGCAAATTGCGGATCGACGCCGGCCACATCGAGAATCGTGGCTGTCAGGTCCGTCAGTTCGACGGGGGAGCTGACGCGGCGTGCTTCAAGATGGTCGGGATGCCGAATGACCGCCGGCACGCGGCTGGATTGCCAGCGAGGCCGACTTTTGCCTTCTTCATCGCCGTCACCGAGCATCTCGCCGTGGTCGGAGCAGAACATGATCACGGTGTTCTCAAGTCCACGGCGGTTTTCGATGGCATCCAGGAGCCGGCCGACCTGCTCGTCGATGACGTGAATGTTGGCGATGTAGCCGCGGCGCCATTCCTGCAGCCGCCGGCGCCACTGCTCGCCCATGTTCGGATCGTCGGTGGGGTGTGAATTGATACTGTCCAGATCAATCGCCTCAAGCGTGTCCCGAGGCGGATCGAGCGGCTTGTGTGGGCCGCAGAATGACGCGTGCAGGAACATCGGTCGGTCCATGGGCGCCGTCTGAACCTGCTCAACGGCCTTTTCACCCGTGAGCACATCCACATGGTGCCGGCGCTCAAACGGCCAAGCGGTGACCTCGGGCACGCGGCCGTTTGCCATGTCGATCCTCGAAAACGATTCGACGTGATCCCGGTATTGTTCGAGCAGCCCATGCGCCGCCAGGTGGTCGCACCACGCGCAGTAGTCGCGCATCGCCAGTTCTTTGCCCGAGACGTTCCAGAGGTGATCGAATCCGAAGCGCTTGAGTTGATCGTTCAGCGCCACCAAGTCGTGGCCCTGTCCTCGCGGCGTGCGGCGCTTGTCGAAGCTCCAGCCCTGCAGCCAGTGCGTCTTACCGGTCAGCGCAGTGTAATACCCGCGCTGTTGCAGTGCCTGCGCGAAGGTCGGGTGCTGCAACGACAGGTCGCCGGACATCACGAGCATACCGACCTGGTGGCTGTATTTGCCGGTCAGCAGCGCGGACCGAGCGGGCGCGCACACCGGGTTGATGCTCGTGCAGCGGTCGAACACGCACCCTTGCGCGAGGCGATCCAGGTTCGGTGTATCGACCTTCGGCTCGGCGCCGAAGCCGACGTAGTCGCACCGCTGCTGGTCCGTGGTGATCAGGACGATGTCGTAAGGCTGCGTTTGTGGCTCTCTGGACTGGCTCATGGAGGTATAACCGAAAGTTGTGTTCTGGCTGAATGAAAAAAGGCGGCGTACCTCGGGTGTATGGAGCACCCCAACCGCCCACGTGGGCAGAAAGTACGCATACCATGAAACACGCTACCACCGAATCGCTGACGTTGCCAATCCCCACGCCGCGCGACGCCCTGTCGAGCATTCTGCATGAAGGGGCCCGCCGCATGCTGATCGACGCGATCGAGGCCGAGGGGCCGGGCGGAGGGTGCGGAGGCGCGCCGGGAGCTAAGGTCGGTAGGGTGGTGCGGAGCGAGTCGGCGAGCGAGGCCCACCATGCAGTGGGAAAAGACCACAGAACACATCGGAGCATTCGATCCGCGGCGAAGCGCTCCGCCGCTTTCCC
>CAYFQS010000318.1:0-4755 GCA_964345245.1 uncultured Planctomycetaceae bacterium
CTCGATCATCTGCCGACACAATGCCTCGACCTCGGCGTATTTCTCCTGCTTGAACAACGTCAACAGGCGCCGGTTGGCCACGGCGAAGGCCGCCTGCAATCGCGGGATATCGAACACCGTCGGTTCGCGGGCGGGCTGCGTCGCCGGCTCCTCCGCCGGCTGAGTCGCGCCGGGTTCTTCGCCGGGTTGCGTTGTGGCGGCCGGTTGCGCCAGCCCCACGCCCGCCGCCATGGTCAGCCAGACTGCCGCCAAACCACCAATCACTGCGTCACGCATGTTTAACTCCATTCATTGAGCCCAGAGTCTAACCGCACTCGCCTCGACCGTCCTGACAGGATGGCCCGCTTTCCGCCGAATTCCGTCGCATTGTCCCCTTTTACGACGGAGGGGCTTCCGTGTTCCGCAACGGTCCGCTCGGGACGGCGTTGATTGACCCCTGCGGCGCCGGTAAATGCGAAAAATCCGCCTGCCAGCTTGACACCCTGAATCGGCGGGTTGCCGGACATGGCAGTTGACCGCTGGCTGGCGGCCTGCCTGGTGCTATCGTAAGGTACTGCCAAGTCGTAAGTTGTGTAATCGGGCCTCGCGGTTTCCGCCGTTCCGGCCGGGCACGGGGTTTGCCACCAGTGCTGCGAATGGAGCGACCATGGTGGTAGCGGTGCAACCCAACTCGTCATTTTCTGACTCGGTGGAGCGACTGAATGTCCTGCTCACCGATCAGGATCAGCCGTGGTCGGAGCAACTGCCCCGACTGCTCGAGCCGCAGGGCGTGCGGGCGATCCGGGTGGACAACGTGCGGGACGCCCTCGACGTGGTCGAGGCGAGGCCGATTCACGTGGCGGTGGTCGACATGGCGGTGCCGCTGGAGCCGACCAGTGAGCCGCAGCGGGCGAGTCGCGAGTGGGTCCGTCGCCACCGCACGCCGGGCGGGCTGAAGTTGCTGCGGGTGATCCGCAGCATGGCGCCCACGCCGCCGACCGTGGTGATTCGCGGGCGGATGTTCGATCCCCGGATCGACGACCGCCTGCTCGCCGAGGCGCTGAAGCTCGAAGCGTTCAGCGTGCTCGACCAGCCGGTGCGACTGGAGCAGTTGCTCGGCGTGCTGCGACGATTGATGGAACGATACTATGGGGGGCGCTGGCCTGAGGGCTGAAAACGGTCCGTCAGGGAAGCCCCGAGACACTGAGAAGCAATACGGTTGGCCGCTACGGGTGCGGCCCCTGAACATTCGAACCCCTGCCAAAGGGACGTTGGAAGGAGCATCGACCGATGAAAGTCAAGCCGCTGAACGATCGCATTCTGGTGCAGCGACTCGAGGCCGAGACCCAGACTGCGTCTGGGATTTTCCTGCCCGAGTCGGCGCAGGAGAAGCCGCAACAGGCCAAGGTCATCGCCGTGGGCGAGGGCAAGGTCAACGAGAAGACCGGCAACCGGGAGGAAATGCAGGTCAAGAAGGACGACACCGTGCTGCTGAGCAAGTGGGGCGGGACCGAGATCACCCTCGACGATGAGGAGTACCTCATCCTGTCGCAGGACGACGTCCTCGCCGTCGTCGAGTAACCGAGCGAACTCCCGCACGCGCCCGGTGAATGCGGCGCGTGCACCGGCCGCTTCCCGAACCTATCGAGGCGGCGGATGAACTGACTGACCGGACCAACACACAGGAGCGAAACCAATGCCTGCCAAGCAACTGATCTTTGATGCCGAGGCCCGCGAAGCCGTGCGGCGGGGGGTGCGAAAGCTCGCCCACGCCGTCAAGGTTACCCTCGGGCCCTCCGGCCGCGTCGTCGTGCTCGAGAAGTCCTTCGGCTCACCCTCCGTGACCAAGGACGGCGTGACCGTGGCCAAGGAGATCGAACTGGAAGACGCCTATGAGAACATGGGCGCCCAGCTCGTCAAAGAGGTCGCCTCGAAGACCTCGAATAACGCCGGCGACGGGACCACCACCGCGACAATCTACACCGAGGCGATCTACGAGGAAGGCCTCAAGAACGTCACCGCCGGGGCCAACGCCAACCAGCTCAAGCGCGGCATCGACAAGGCCGTCAATGCCATCGTCGACGAGCTGAACAAGATGTCGAAGAAGGTGTCCGAGTCGAGCCAGATCGCCCAGGTCGGCACCTGCTCGGCCAACCAGGACCAGACCATCGGCGACATCATCGCCGAGGCGATGGACAAGGTCGGCAAGGACGGCGTGATCACGGTCGAAGAGGGCAAGTCTCTCGAGACCAATGTCGACCTCGTCGAAGGCATGCAGTTCGACAACGGCTACCTCTCGCCGCACTTCGTGACCGACACCCAGGGCATGCAGGTCGAACTCGAAGACGCCTACATCCTCATCCACGAGAAGAAGCTGAGCAGCGCCAAGGATCTGATCCCGATCCTGAGCAAGGTCGCCGAGGCGGGCAAGACGATGCTCATCGTGGCCGAGGACGTCGAGGGCGAAGCCCTCGCGACCCTGGTGGTCAACAAGCTTCGCGGCGTGCTGCGGGTCGCGGCGGTCAAGGCGCCGGGCTTCGGCGATCGCCGCAAGGCCATGCTCGAAGACATCGCCACGCTGACCGGTGGCCGGGCGATTATGGAAGAGCTCGGCATCGACCTCGAGAAGCTCGAGCTCAGCGACCTCGGCCGGGCCAAGAAGGTCACCGTCGACAAGGAAAACACGACCATCATCGAAGGCGCCGGTTCAGCCAGCGCGATCAAGGGCCGCATCGAGGCGATCAAGAACGAGATCGACGCCACGACCAGCGACTACGATCGTGAGAAGCTCCAGGAGCGACTGGCGAAGCTCTCCGGCGGCGTAGCCCAGATCAACGTCGGCGCCGCGACCGAAGCCGAGATGAAGGAGAAGAAGGGCCGCGTCGAGGACGCCGTCCATGCCTGCCGTGCCGCGGTGGAGGAGGGCATCCTGCCCGGCGGCGGCGTCGCCGTGCTCCGCGCCCGCAAGGCCCTTGAAAAGGCGAAGAAGGATGCGGTTGGCGACGAGGCCATCGGCATCGACATCGTCCACCGCGCCCTGGTGGCCCCGATCAAGCAGATCGCGGCCAACGCCGGGCTCGACGGCTCCATCGTCGCCCAGAAGGTCGAGGAGTCGAAGGACACCAACTACGGCTATAACGCCCTGACCGGCGATTACGGCGACATGATCAAGATGGGCGTGCTCGTGCCCACCAAGGTCGAGCGCATCGCCCTCGAAAACGCCGCGTCCATCTCCGGTCTGCTCCTGACCACCGACGCCCTGATTTCCGAACTCAAGGAAAAGAAGAAGGGCGGCGGCGGCGCTGACATGGAGGACATGGACTACTGATCCATGCCGACATCCGACTCCAGCGATAACCCCCGGCTCGCGCCGGGGGCTATCTTTGGGTTGCCTTGACCGAAAACCGATAGCCCCGGTCGCAAGCCGTGGCCTGTACTCGCCCGAATGCCGCGGTCTCTGTTCGCCTGCCATGCGTACCGGTCGTGGAACGTGGATCGTAAGCGGGGGCGTTCAGGAGGGCAAGAGCGCCCACCCGCCCAACAAGGCGCTTGCCCCCGCGGATGATAAGACCGCGAAATTCCCGCCGGTTGAGTGCAATGCCGCGGTGCGGCGGATTCGGATCCAGAAAGCGATGGACGTGTGCAGGGATGAGGGCTGGCGTGCGGGGCGATTGAGATCAAGGAGCCAAACACATGATCACAGGCGTTGCGCATCTTTGTTTTCGCACCGGCGACCTCGACCGGGCGATTGACTTCTACGTCGACAAGCTCGGGCTGACCCCGGGGTTCGACTTCATCAACGATGACGGCGTGCGGTTCGGGAAGTACATCCACGTCGGACAGCGGACGTTCATCGAACTCTTCGCCGGTGAGATCGGCGAACCGGCCGAGGCCCAGACGTACCAGCACTTCTGCCTCGAGGTCGATGACATCGAGAAGACGGTCGCGGCCCTGCGGGCCGGGGGCGTCGACGTGACCGACCCGAAGATGGGGGCGGATCACAGTTGGCAGGCGTGGCTCGCGGACCCGGATGGGAACCGGATCGAGCTGCACCAGTACACGCCGGACAGCAAGCAGGGGACGTATCTGGGATGATCCGGCAGGGCATCGCCCGGAAGGTCGTTCAGTTCAGCCGTGAGCCGATGGTCAGGGTGTGGGCGGAATCCGGGGCTTCGAGCCGTGGCTTTCGCCACGTCTCTCAGCCCTCGGCTTTCGCGCGTCTCTTAGCGGTCGGCTTTCGCCACGTCTCTCAGCCCTCGGCTTTCGCGCATCTCTTAGCGGTCGGCTTTGCGGCTACTGTGCGAAGCCGTTGATGCGGTCGATGAGCAGCCGGAGGCGGCCGTAGCCGCGGCGGTTGAAGATGAACGACAGCCGCGGCAGATCGGGATACGCCTTTTCGCCTTCCAGCGGGCCGGACTGCTCGATCTTCCCTTCCTCGATCAGGTCGCTGAACTCGCTGTTCAGCGCGTCGAGCTGGGTGTCTGCGAGTGGCTGCTGAATCCGCAGCGCCAGGTGGTCGCCCACGTAGCGCTGTGAATGGTAATTGCGATAGAACTGTACGACGTGATCGACCGCCTGCTGCGGATCGTCGGTGACGTAGTACAGGTTCAGGTCTTCCGGGCCGATCATGCGGGTGGCGAGGAGCTGGCGGCGGACGTATTCGTGCCAGTCCCGCCAGTAGTGCCCGCCCGGCGCGTCGAGCATGACCACCGGGACGACCGGGGCCTTGCCGGTCTGGATGAGGGTGAGGACTTCGAAGCCCTCATCGTGCGTGCC
>CAYFQS010000319.1:0-4746 GCA_964345245.1 uncultured Planctomycetaceae bacterium
AAAAACCACAGAACACATCGGAGCATTCGATCCGCGGCGAAGCGCTCCGCCGCTTACCCACCCTCCCGGGGCGGCGTGATGGTCGGTCAATGGATGGGATGCGGCATCGTGGGAGCGGCCCACCAGCTCGCGCACTGCGTCGGGGTCGAGCTTCTCCCGCGCCTTGGTATAGTCGCCTGCGTCCCCGGCGGAACACGGCAGTGCCATTCGTGTCCGCCACCGTTTCCGCAGCCGCGGTTCACCCCTCCCGCTCTCGCTGAATCGTGCCGGGCCTCCGATCGCGCTTGCCTCCCGGCGTCCGCCGATTTCGAGTTTCGCGCGCTCTTCTGTAAACTACGCGGGTCATGCCAGAGACCGAGACGGAAAACCTGACCGCCCAGGTGCTCGTGGTGGACGACGAGGTCGGCCACGCCGACGTGATGGCCGAGGCCCTGCAACGCCTCGGCCACATCTGCACCATCGTCCACGACCTGCCCGCCGCGGTGGACGAGCTCGAGCATGGCACCTTCGACGTGGTCGTCACCGACCTCGTCATGGACAGCGAGACCGACGGGCTGCAGGTCCTCGAAAACGCCCGCCAGACGCAGCCCAACGCCGAGACCGTCGTGGTCACCGCCCACGGCGACATCCAGACGGCCAAGCAGGCGCTGCGCGGGGGGGCGTACGACTTTATCGAGAAACCCCTCGATCTCGACGTGTTCCGCAATCTCGTCAACCGTGCCGCCCAGACGGTGCTGCTGCGGTCGCAGAACACCGAACTCAAGCAGCAGGTCGACGAGCGCTACGGGCTGGAAGGCATCATCGGCGCCAGCGCCGCGATCCGGCAGGTGATCAAGCAGATTCGCCAGGTCGCCCCGTCGACGATCCCCGTGCTGATCACCGGCGAGTCGGGCACGGGCAAGGAACTGGTCGCCCACGCGATCCACAGCAACTCCGACCGGGCCCGCAAGGCCTTCAAGCCGCTGAACTGCGCCGGGCTCAGCGCGTCGATTCTGGAGAGCGAGCTGTTCGGTCACGTGAAAGGCGCTTTCACCGGGGCGGAGAAGGATCGCGAGGGCGTGTTCGAATATGCCGACGGCGGGACGCTGTTCCTCGACGAGATTGGCGACATGCCGATGGAGATGCAGGCGAAGCTGCTGCGGGCGCTGGAAAGCGGCGAGATCGTCCGCGTCGGGTCCAACGAGCCACGCACGGTGGACGTGCGGTTGATCTCGGCGACGAATCACGACATTCAGCAGTTCGCCGCCGAAGGCAGATTTCGCGAGGACCTGCTGTTCCGGGTTCGGGGCGTGCAGATTCACCTGCCGCCGCTGCGGGAGCGGCGTGAGGACGTCCCGCCGCTGATCGAGCATTACGTGCGGCAGTTCACGGTGCAGATGGGCCGGGAGCCGCTGCAGATTTCCGATGACGCGATGATGCTGCTGATGCAGTACGACTGGCCGGGCAACGTGCGACGGCTGATCAACGCGGTGCAGAACATGGTGCTGGTGTGTGACGGCGACCGGATCGAAGCCGAGCACGTGCCGCTGGAAATCCGCGAGGCGGGACAGACCACGAGCGATCGTTCGCAGATGGGCTCGCTCGCCGGGCTGTCGCTCGAACAGATCGAGAAGCAGGCGATTCGCAACACGCTCCGCCTGACTGCCGGCAATCGCGAGCAGGCGGCGAAGATGCTCGGCATCGGCGAGCGCACGCTCTACCGCAAGCTCAGGGACTACGGGCTGAAGTGAACGAGGATGCGGACAAGGCGAGCCCGGACGTCCGCGTCGGGCACGGCTACGACCTGCACCGCCTCGAAGCGGGGCGGAAGCTCGTGATCGGCGGGTTGGCCTTCGAGCACGACGCCGGCTGCGTCGCCCATTCCGACGGCGACGTGGTCTACCACGCCCTGACCGACGCGTTGCTCGGGGCCCTGGCGATGGACGACATCGGCACGCTGTTCCCCGACGATGCCGCGGAGTGGGAAGGCGCCGACTCGCGCGTCTTCGTCGAAGAGGCGATGCGCCGGATCAGCGCGGCCGGCTACCGTGTGGGCAACGTCGACGTGACGGTGATCCTGCAGCGGCCGAAGTTGAAAAACCGCCGGGCGGATATCCGCCGCAACATCGCCGCGCTGCTCGATGTGGGTGAGGATCGGGTGAACGTGAAGGGCAAGACGCACGAGCAAGTCGACGCCGTCGGCGAAGGCCGGGCGATCGAGTGCCACGTGGCGGCGCTGCTGCTGAGCGGCGCGGCCGTTTAGCCGCGCCCCGAGGTGCGGGCAGAGAAGCGCGGCGTGAGCATCCGGACCTGCGCTTCGCTCCGGTCCGGCTTGAGCATCACCGGACAAAGTTGATCGAGACGCTGATGGCCAAACGACAGAGCAAACCGAAACCCTCGGGCCCGCCGAAGTTCAGCGGCGAGGAACGCATCGTCGCGCTCGCCGGCCCCGAGGCGTTTCTGCGGAGCGATTATCTGCGGATGTTACGCCGGGCCGTCGCCAGGAAGGCCGACGGCGAGGTCGAGGTGCTCAAGTTCGACGGCGAGCAGTGTGAGCTCGCCGAGGTGCTCGACGAGCTCAACGCGGTCGGGCTCATGCAGCAGCACAAGCTGATCGTGGTGGACGACGCGGAGAAGTTCCTCGCCCGTCCGCCCGGCGACAACGTGTCGGCGGGCGACAAGTTCCGCGGCAAAATCGAGCGCTATGCCGAGGATCCGTCCGACACCGCCACGCTGGTGCTGCGGGCGCCGACGTGGAACAAGGGCAAGCTCGACGCGGCGATCGAGGCGGTGGGCGTGATCGTCGAGTGCCGCGAACTGCAGCCGCAGCAGGCGGCGAAGTCCGCGATGAAGCTCGCCCGCGACCGTCACGGCGCGGAGATTACGCCCGACGCGGCCCGGATGCTTGTCGACCGCTTGGGGGTCGACCTCGGACGCATCGAGAGCGAGCTGGGCAAGCTCGCGCTCAGCGTGGACGAGGGCGAAGCCATCGGCGTCGAGCACGTGCGGGCCCTGGCCGGCCGGGCGAGCGAGGAGACGGGCTGGGAGATTCAGTCGGCCCTGCTCAGCGGTGACCCCGATGCCGTGATGCGGAAGTTCCACGAGCTGATCGACCTGTCCGGCGAGTCGGAGGTGCTGGTGACCTACGCGGTGGCCGACCTGTTGCGGAAGCTGCACGGCGGGGTGGCGATGGCGGCCGAGGGCGCCCGCGACGGCGAGATCTGCCGGCGGATGAAGGTGTTTCCAAAGTTCCGCGAGTCGCCTTACCTGCGGGCCCTGCCGAAGCTCAACGTGGACGACGCCGCCGAGCTGTACCGCCGGGCCGTCGAGATTGACCGGCGCAGCAAGAGCGGCCTCGGCGACAGCATCCGCAACGCCGAGCGAATCTGCGTGCAGTTGGCCGACCGTTTGCGTTAGAATGCATCGGCCGCGGGTGGCGCGGGGGCCATCACGCCAGCGGCAGTGCACGGAGGCACACATGGCTCGGCTGATTCGAAGTGAATCTCTCACCAAATCACGGGTGGTCCTGCCTTGGCGCCGATGCGGCACGACGGCGATCGTGTTCGCCGCGCTCGCGATGACGTCGGGCTGCCGGACCGCGCCCGAGGCGGCGGACGAGCCGACGGCTTCCGGTGATGCGGCGACGGAGCAGACCGCGGTGGACCGGCGGGCCGACCAATATGCCGACCGCATCGAGGCGAACATGCGCCGCTCCGACAGTGAGGTGCAGTGGCGGCCGACCCTGGCGGGAGCGAAGGGGTCGGCGGCTGATCGTGAATCGCCTGCAGCCCGCCCGCCCGAGTCGATCCGACGAACGGGCGACGCGACGGGGCCGGCCGCGACGACGGCGCCCGCCGAGGTCCCGGCGGCGGGCGAGAGCCAACCCGCGCCGCCGGCGCCCACGGTGCCGGCAGGGGGCGAAAAACCAGATGGCGACCGCCCGGCCGCCGCAACGCCGCTCAGTGTCGAGCAACTCGTCAAGCGACTCGCGGTGAAGCTCACCGCCCGTCTCGCCGGTCAGCACGCGGGGCTGAAGGCGGAGGTCGAACGGGCGGCCCTCGCGGTGTTCGACCCGACCCTCGAATTGACGCAGACCGACTTGACGGCGCTGCCGGCACGCGAGCGGGCGACGGTGCTCGCCTATCAGCGTGTGTTCACGCAGCTCGGGCAGACGCTGGGCGCCGATGGGGCCGGGGACGCCGAGCAACTCGAGATCGCCGCCGAGGAACTCGGCGAGCAGATCGCCGGTCAGCGCGAGTTCGCGATCCGCACCCTCAAGCTCGGCACGCGGGTCGATGGGTACGGAGTGTACAAGACCTTCGCGAAGAACGTGTTCCTCGCCGGCCGCCGGCACCCGATGCTGGTGTACGCCGAGCTTGATCATTTCACGCCGAAACGGATGGACAGCGGCGAGTACGAGGTGAAGCTGACGCAGGAGATCGTGCTCTACAACGAGTCGGACGGCCTGGCCGTCTGGCGCCAGCGGCCGGCGACGATCATCGACCGCTCGCGCAATCGCCGGCGGGACTTCTTCACCGTTCAGGAAGTGCGTCTGCCCGATCGGCTGACCGTGGGCAAGTATCTGCTCAAGATCAGCATCACCGACGAATACGGCGGGGCGATCGACGAGGCGAGCGTCCCGCTGGAGATCGTCGCCGACCGCGCCCTGACCGGCGGGCGGGACTGACGCGGGTCCCGGGCCCCCCCCGCTTCAGCGAGAGCGGGGGGTCGTGCGCCGACGTTCCCGCCCCGCTGAAGCGAGGGCGC
>CAYFQS010000320.1:0-4724 GCA_964345245.1 uncultured Planctomycetaceae bacterium
GGCATCAGCGAGAGCAATGGCAAGCCGGGCCGGTTCACCGCAGTATTCGCGGTCGAAACATCGGGCTGCCCAGTTTCATTGCTCATTCGTGGCCTTTCAAGAATCGCCGCTCCGACGATGGCCGCGATTCTACTGCACATCCTTCCGCTCGTAATCATCATTCTGTTAACCGTCAGGGTTGCTTTCGGAACCTACCGCCATTTCGAACTCGCGGGCGCGAACGTGAGATTTCACCCAGGCGAGATGCCAGCGATGGCCGCGAGCATCGCGATGTCCGCGTCCTCCGGCCCTTTGTGGAACGGCTCGCCATCGTGGTCGATGGCATTGGTGACGTGTGCGACCAGGCCGGTCGATATGCCACGGGCCTGGCCGAAGGCGAACAGGGAGGCGGCCTGCATTTCCACGGCCAGCACGCCACGCGATGCCCAGTGATCGATCTGCGAGCGGGTCTCGCGATAAGGCGCATCGGTGGTCCAGACCAGGCCCTGCCGCACGGGCAGCCCGACTTCCTTCATCGCAACGGTCAATGCTTCGGCCAGCTTCGCATCGCCGGTCACCGTCTCGGATGGAGCCAGGTAGTGCAGCGATGTACCCTCATCGCGCACCGCTTCGTCGGCGACCACGATGCCCGGCAGCGGCAGCGCTCGACCGATGCGACCGGCGGATGCCAAACCCACCACCGCCTTCATGCCGCAGACCGCCATCTGCTCGGCGATCAGCACGGTGTACGGCCCGCCGATTGTCTGGGCGACGATGCCGCAGCGCGGCTCATCCTTCGGCCAGAGCCACATGTCGGTGTGGAAGCACGGCCAATCCTCGCAACGGCGCACTTCGCCCCGGGCGATGAGCTTGTCGATCAGGTCGCCGTCGAACTCCAGCACGCCAAGCGGCGGGATCGAGCCGTTGCCCTTGCCGCGCTGCTCGCGTACCGCTTCGACGAGGTCTTCCGGGCGGAAAGCCGTCGGCTCATCCAAGGCGTGATTGAACAGTGGCAGATCGTTCATTGCTTCTCCATGACCCAGCCGTAGTGGTACGGCGGCAGGTCGATCTTGTCCGGCATCGCCAACTGCAAACCGACCCGCTCGGCCCATTCGCGGCACTGCTCAGGCTTGGGCCTGATGTCCATCGACGGCCCGCGCGGTGGCGGCTCGCCGAGCACGGGATCGAAATCAGGGACCACCAGATCGTCGCGGTCGGTGTCGAAGTCGATTTTCAGCCTACTCCACAAATCCCCATTCGGTTTCGTTGGACCAGAACCGTTCCCAGATGGGGTGGAACGTGACGACGTTGGCGGCCGAGACGCTTTTGCCCTTCGCGTATTCCAGCCCGTGCCTGCCGTTGTCCCTCTGATAGAAGGTGAACTTCACGCGCTCGCCCGCGGCCGGGTCGATCTCCCACAACTGATCCCACGGGATGGCCAGCTCGTAAACCCACATGTCGCCCTCACGCCGGACCACGCTTCGCGCCCCCGGTACGAGGTTCTGGTCGTGTTTCTGCCGCACGCTCGGCAGATTCAGCGGATAGGCGTGGTGTCGAAACGTCATCTTCGGATCGTACAATCGCCAGACATCGCTTTCGGGGTAGCCTTCCCAGACCTTTTTGTGCTGCGTGGCGGCATAGCGGCGGGCCCGGTCCTCGTTGTAGCGGACCGGGTAAACCTCGAACTCGAAATCGGTGTCCGGGTAGGGATAAACGCCCCACAGCGGGTGGTCGACGTTCACGAAGTCCCAGTGTTTCTTGTGGTCTTCGTTGGTGTTGAAGCTGAGCATGATCACGTCGCCGGCCCGCCCGGCAAGCTGCGCCGGGCCGAGGTACACCTGCTGGTTGGGCCAGCCGTGCATGGCATGGCGCTGGCCGAAGGCGTTGCTTTCCCGTCGGTTTTCCGTTCGATCCACGACACGGGCGGCGAAATAGAAATAATCGTCATCCCAGGCGGCCTGGGCTTCGACCAGCGAAGCCGCCGCCTCTTCACGCGATATCTCCGCCACGGGCAGACGCTGATATTCCGCCGTCGGATCTGTGTAGGTCCTCTGGTCCGAGACGCGGACGGGCACGGCGTCGAGCTTTTTCCAGTCATCAAGGTCGCCGTCAATTTCCACGGTGCCGCGGGCGATCACCGCGACGTTGATATTTTCGCCGTAGCTGTAGGTCTGCCCCTCGTTTTCCGCGCGGGCGGTGATCCGGTAGGCGTTGCCGGGATGATCGGCGACCTCCACGACCGGAAAGCTGAACGTGGCGGACTGACCGGCGGGGAGCGTCTTGCTCACCGTCCGGCCGCCAAAGTCCAGCACCCCGTGGCCGTCGAGGGAGACGGCCGCCTTTTTCGGCGTGGGGTAAACGTTGGTCAGCTTGACCCGCACCTCGGCGCCGGGCTGCAGGCGTTCGGTGATGTCGCGGATGGCGATGGTGAAGGGCTTGACCCCCCGCAGTTGACCGGCCTGCATCGCCTCGCGGAGCTGGTCGATGTTGTCGGCGGTCACGTACACGCCGCTCTGGCCAAGCGGTATGCGATACACGTCGCCCTCCGAAGCCAGCGGATTGCCGT
This sequence comes from uncultured Planctomycetaceae bacterium, assembly GCA_964345245.1. Classification (GTDB taxonomy): domain Bacteria; phylum Planctomycetota; class Phycisphaerae; order Phycisphaerales; family Zrk34; genus CAYFQS01. The sequence continues at coordinate 2,546 of CAYFQS010000320.1, forward strand.
AGACGTCACGTACGGTCAGCCCCTCGGCGGGCACCACGTAATGGCCGATCGTCCAGGGGCCCCAGCCGGTGTTGGCGGCGTTGCGTTCGATCTGGCGCAAGGGCGTGGGGTTGTAGAACTTGCTGCCGTAATACTCACTGGTGCCGTGAATGAAAGCGGCGGCGTGGCCGCGCCCTTCGTAAAGCAGGACGACCGGCACTTTGCCTTCCATCGCGTACCCGGCCGGCTTCATCCCCTCCAGCATCCGCTGCGCGGTGATCACCACCGCCCAGGAGGCCTGCCGGGCCTCCGCCGGCGATTCGGCCTGGTTCATCGGCTTGATCGCCCCGTAGCCCTGGTGAATCTGATGGGCCACCTTCATCGGCAGGTTGCGCTCCATCATCGGCTCCCAGCTTTCGGTGTCCCAGACCTCCAGGTCATATTTCGGGGCCAGGAACGCACCCATGCTCTGCAGCGAATAGGTGTGCATGGTCATCACATCCATCGCGTCGGTGGTCTTCGGGTACGGCAGATAAGAGTCCAGGGCGTTAGGCCCGGACGAGGCGGCGAGGATCTTCGTGCCGGGGTCCGCCGCCTTGATCGCCGGCGCCCCCCACTCGATCAGCCGCCGGATGTGCGCCCCGCCGCTGATCGTCCCGCTGACCGATCCCAGCTCCCAGGGCTCGTTGAAAAAGTCGTAGCCGCGGGCGTAGCCCTTGAAACGTCGGGCCAGTTCGCCCATCTGTTCCGCCCAGACGTCGAGGTATTCGGTGCTCGGCGTGGTTTCGGGCGTGCTGCCGCCGCGATAGCGGATCAGCGTGTGCCATTTTTCATCTTCCCCCTGCACATAGGAGGCCATCTTCATGCTTGCCCCGCCGATTACGAAATTGGCACGCATGTCATGCTTCTTCATCGCCGCCAGCAGTGTGTCGTAAAACTCCCAGTCCAGGTGCATCGTGTCCTTTTCCCACGTCCGGCCGCCGGCGCGGACCAGTTGAATGCCCATCCGCTTGTACAGCGCGAACCGTTCGTCAGCCTGTTCAGCCCGCCGCACGGAATTCAGGGTGAATACGGCTTCGTCCGGCTTGACCCCGTTGAACGGCAGGACGTGTAGAAAGTCGGCGAGCTTGTACTCTTTGCCGTCATGGCGGGCCAGCAGGCGAATCGCTCCGAGCGTTTCGATCTGAACATCGCAATCCAGCACGAGCGTCTGGCCATCGCGCTTGACGGTCGCTTCGCCCGCCTCGAATGCCGGGCCGGGGATGTTCTCCCAGCCGCTTTTGACCACGTTCTGCTCCGGCGCCGTGTCTTTGGGCAGATGCTCCGGGACGCGATGACGCAGTTGCCGGGCGACCAGGGCCACGCTTTGGCCGAGCTCCGCGCCGGTTTGCACGCGGGCGGTGAATCGAATCTCGTCGCCCTGATAGAAAATGCGGTAAGGCGCGGAGGCTTCAACCTCCTGCACTTGCCATGCCGCGCCCTGTCCGGCCGCGGGTTCCAGTCCGATTGATGAAAACAACAGCCCCGTCACCGCGACGGCGCCCCAGCAAATCTTGCGTTGCATGCTCATGTTCCGCGTCCAATTGAAGGTAAATAAAAGTGTGATTGTGTTTTCACGGCAGCGCCCGCCGCGATGGCAGGCGCGTCGGCGACGAGTCGACCGGGAATCGGCGGCATATCGTTGATCACTGAATCAGCTTCCAGCGGTACATCCTGTTACGCAGGTCGATCCAGTCCGATGGCTGTTGCCCAATTGATCGAACATCAGCGGCACCACGCTCGGCGATGGTTGCGACAGCCCGCTCTGAGCGACCCGCGATGGGCGGACCTGCCGGTCCGGGTTGTCGTGCCAATGGCTGTAGGGCGGCGGCGGCGGCGGATTAGCCCAGGCCGATCTGCCGCACGTTGCTGAGGCAGACCACCTGCCGGGCCGCCTCCCGGGCCTTGTTCAGCGCCGGTGTGAGCATCGCCAGCAGCAGGGGGATGATCGCGACCACCACCCGCAGTTCGACCAGGGTAAAAGCGTTTTTGCGCATGGTCATCGCTTCGCGCCGGGGCGAAGAACGGCCCGGATCGTCGGGGACCGGCCCCGACATCAAAAAGCGGCGCACGGCGCAGTACGCCGCGCGCCACGAGAAAGAATTCGAATCCTTCACGCCTGCCGCCGCCTGCGGCCGGCGATCAGCAGCCCGCCGAGGCC
>CAYFQS010000321.1:0-4660 GCA_964345245.1 uncultured Planctomycetaceae bacterium
GGTAGGATGTCAGCCCGTCGTCGGGCTCACCACCTGAGGGTCAACTCGCCGCGAAGGAAGGTCGCGGTGTCGTTGTAGTCGTCGTGGTAGTAGTCGCCGGGCAGGAGCACTTCGCCGATCAGGTGGCCGAAGACATGCGGGCTGATTTTGTACCGCAGCAGGGCGGTGAACAGGTGACCGCGGATGTCGCCATCCTGGGCGAAGGCGTTGACGCCGGCCACGGTCGCCCCGCGGCGCGTGTTCTCGTTGGCCATCAGCAGGTGGTAGTCGGCGCAGAGTTCGAGTTGCTTGACGGGGAAGGTCGTCACGCCGAACCCGAGGCGGTGGAGGTTGGTCACCTCGCCGATGCGGGTTTCGGGCGCGTAGGTGTAGACGTACAGCTCAGAGAACTGCGGCCAGCGCCCCCAGAGCGGGTCGAACTCCTCATCCTGGTCGCTGTCCGGGTCGTCGCCGCTGAGGTATTCCCACGACAGGCGGAACTGCGTGTTCCACTCGTCCTTGAGCGAGTAGGTCAGCCGGCCGTTGAACCCGAAGGCCGAGAGGTCCGGCCCGGCGGTGTCGGCCGGGTTGGCGCTCTGCTTGTGGCCGAACTGATACGCGCCTTCGAAGCGGAGCTTCCAGTGGTCGTTGAACGAATGCACGACGCGTCCGCCGAAGGTGTAGATCTCGCCGTTGTCGCCGAAGGAATTGAACGGGGCGCCCACGTTGGTCCGCACCGCCCCCGGCAGCGCGTCGAGGTGCTTGTAAATGAACAAGGCGTTGACTTCGGTGACCTTCCGCGGCTTCCAGGTGTACCAGCCGATCACGCCGCGCTCTTCCTGCTCGATCTGCTCTTCCTCGCCGCCGTGCGGCCCGTTGAACGACGGGATGTAGCGGTCGTCCTCACCGTCCTGGTCGATGTAGTACAGGTCGAGCTTGTTGGTGTCGCTGATGTCCCACGTGAGTTTCAGGGCGTCGGAGTAGATCGTCCGCGAGCCGTCGAGCGGCGTGCCGTCGAGCACCAGCCAGCCGTTGCCGAGGATGATGTCCTGCCGGCCGACCTTGAGCGACAGCGGCAGGTCGCCCGGATGCTTGAGCTCGAAGTTCAGCTTGTCGACCATGACCGGCCCGTCGTACCAGTTCTCGAAGGCCCTGGGTTTGTCGTAGTACCGGCCCTCCCAGGTCAGCCGGCCCTTCACCGTCAGCAGGTCCTCGATCGGCGTGAGGGTCGTCCACAGCCGGGCGCGGTACCGGCCGAAGTTCCGCTCGTGGCCGGGAATCCGGTCGCTGAGCACCACGGCGTTGTCGAAGTAGATTTGCCGCAAACGCAGGTCCGCGCCCCATTCCATCCAGGGCAGCGGCTGCTTCGTGCTCTCGATGAACTCGGTGAGCGGGTCGGTCGGCGGGGCGGGCTGCTCGCCCGGGGCCTCCAGCGGTTCGGTGGTGACGATTTCCTGTCGCTTTTTCCCGGTCTCCTGGGCCATGCCCATCGCCCCACAACCCAGAACGACCCCGGCGATCAAAGCGGTCAACGTAAGTCGGTAGCCCATGACGTCTCCTTTGAACGAAGGTTTTTTCCGATATGCATGCCCGCAAAATCCGGATAACGAGGGTGCTTTTATCAGAGGTCCCACGCAGGGTCAATCCCCGTTCCGGGGACAACCGCGGGTTGCCGGGCGCGCGACGCCCTGCAACAATGGTCGTTCTCGCCAGACCACGGAGCATTGACATGGCCTTACGCATTGCAGTGATCGGCGGCGACGGGACCGGACCGGAAGTCACGGTCGAGGCCCTGAAGGTCCTCGAAGCCGTCGCCAAGCTCGAGGACATCGAGTACACCACCGAGGATTTCGACTTCGGCGGCGACCGCTATCTCGCCACCGGCAAGATCATCGATGACGAGGAGATCGACCGCCTTCGCCGGTTCGACGCGATCCTGCTCGGCGCGGTGGGGCACCCGGAGGTGAAGCCCGGCATCCTGGAGAAGGGCTTGCTGCTTCGCATGCGCTTCGCCCTCGATCAGTACATCAACCTCCGCCCGGTGAAGCTGTACCCCGGCGTGGAGACGCCGCTGGCGGGCAAGGGCCCGGACGACGTGAATTTCGACGTGATCCGCGAGAACACCGAGGACCTGTACTGCGGCAACGGCGGCATCCTTCGCGAAGGCGGCGCCCAGGAAGTCGCCACGCAGGAGATGATCGCCACCCGCTTCGGCGTGGAGCGCTGCCTGCGGTACGCCTTCGACTTCGCCCGGGCGAAGAAGGCCGACGGCGCCAGCGAGGGCATGCTCACCCTCGTGCACAAGACCAACGTGCTGACCTACTGCGGCGACCTGTGGTTCCGGGCGTTTGAGGAGATCGGCGAGGCCGACTACCCGGATATTGAGCGGGACTACAACCACGTCGACGCCTGTTGCATGTGGTTCGTGAAGAACCCGGATTTCTACGACACGATCGTGGTGCCGAACATGTTCGGCGACATCATCACGGACCTCGGGGCGATGATCCAGGGCGGCATGGGGATCGCGGCGGGGGGGAACATCAACCCCGACCCGGACGGCACGAGCATGTACGAGCCGATCGGCGGCTCGGCGCCGAAATACACCGGCAAGAACGTGATCAACCCCCTCGCGGCGATCGGGGCGCTGGCGATGCTGCTGCAGAACACCCCGGGCAGCGACGGCGAGAGCTACAAACCCGCCGGCGACCGCGTGGAGAAGGCGATCAAGGCGGTCACGCCGAAGCTCGAATCCCTCTCAGCCGGCCGCATGGGCTACTCGACCACCGAAGTCGGCGACCTCGTCCGCGAAGCGCTGTAGCTCGACACCGAACGCCCACCGCCTCCGGCGGTGGGGGCCATGGCCGGGAGGCCATGGGCTTTCGGATTACGGCGCGCTGCACGGATTGCGGCGCGCCGCGTGTCTCACGCGGTGTGGGTGGCTCAGATCTCCGGATACATCCCGTCCGCGACGTCCTGCAGGGCGTCGGGGTCGAGCAGGCGGATGCGCTGCGGGGCGTCGGTCGATTCAATCAACCCGGCGTCGGTCAGGCGGCGGAGCGTGCGGGAGAGCGTCTCGCTGGTCAGGTTCAGGTGGCTGGCGAGGTGGCGCTTGAGTGAGGGCAGTTCCACGACGCCCGAGCCGCGGGTCTCGGCATCGAGCAGGTACCGGGCGAGTCGGCCGGCGGCGTCGCGCAGCACCACGTCCTCCAGCAGGTCCACCATGTGATGCACCCACGCGGCCATGCCCACGAGCAACTGCCGCGGCAGGTCGGCGTCCTCGCCGAGCACGCGCTCGAAGCGTTGCGTCGGCAGCAGGCCACACGTCGTCGCCCCGGTCGCCTCGGCGAAGGCGGGGCAGGGGAACCCGCCGAGCACGGCGACCTCGGCGAAGGTCTGCCCCGGACGCATGATGTGCAGCACGTGCTCCTTGCCGGCGGGGGAGAGTTTGTAGATGCGAACGCTGCCGTCGGCGACGATGAAAACACCGGGTGGGGGATCGCCTTCACGGAAGATCATCTCGCCGCGCTGATACGTCCGCACCTGCCCGATCCGGGCGAGTTGGTCGAGCCCGGCCCCGCTCACCTGTGAAAAAAGTCGGCAGGCACTGAGAATTTTTCGCATTTCGGCCATGATCGCTTCACCGTCCGCCCGGACGTCGTTGTCTGTGTAACCGGCCGGATTGTAGCAGCTTGCGCGCCGCGCCTTCGCCTCGCTTCCGCCGGCAACGAAGAATCCGCCGGATTTTCCGCCGCCCTTGATCCAGGTCAAGGTTTCCGCTCGCTCGATCCCCGATGATCACGGGCGTGGCTCAGCAACCGCGAGCCCGCGAAACAGTCCGCAACGACTCAAAAAGGAGCGCCAACCAATGCGTAACATCAACCTTCCCCTTCACTGTGACCAGTGTGAACAGACCGCCCACGGTGCCGTGTGCGAGATCAACGACCGGCCCGGCGTGTGCGGCAAGGACATCGACGTCCAGTCCCTGCAGGAGATGCTGCTGTACGGCCTGAAAGGCATGGCGGCCTACGCCCACCACGCCCGCCGGCTCGGCCAGAGCGACGAGCACGTCTCGGCCTTCATCGAAGAGGCCCTGTTCGCGACGATGACCAACGTCAACTTCGACGTACCCACGCTGCTGGAGATGTGCCTCGAGTGCGGCCGGCAGAACCTGCGGGTGATGCAGATGCTCGAGGAAGGCCACATCGAGCGCTTCGGCGATCCCGAGCCGGCCACGGTCCGGCACGGCACGGAGGCGGGGCCGGGCATCCTGATCACCGGCCACGACCTGCTCGACCTCATGGACCTGCTCCGCCAGTGCGAAGGCACGGACGTGAAGGTGTACACGCACGGCGAGATGAAGCCGGGCCACATGTATCCGAAGCTCAAAAACCACCCGAACCTCGCCGGCCACTTCGGCACGGCGTGGCAGAACCAGAAGCGCGAGTTCGAGCAGTTCCCGGGCCCGATCGTGGGCACGACCAACTGCGTGCTGATCCCGAAGCAGACCTACGCCGGTCGGATGTTCACCACCCGGGCCACGGCCGTGCCGGGCGCCACGCGGATCCCCGACGAAAACTTCTCCGCGGTGATCGCCCTGGCCCAGGACTTGCCGGCGTGCGAGGAGCATATCACCGGCGAGTCGACGGTCGGCTTCCACGAATCGGTGATCCTCTCCAAGGCG
>CAYFQS010000322.1:0-4638 GCA_964345245.1 uncultured Planctomycetaceae bacterium
GGTGCCGGCCGGCTACTCTGCGTCTTCCAGCCGCACCAGCATTCGCGCACCCGCTTCCTGCTCGAGCAGTTTGCGTCGAGCTTTTCCACCGCCGATCTCGTCATTGTGCCGCACATCTACTTCGTCCGCGACAGCGAGGAGGATCGCCGCGCGGTCAGCGCCGCGGATCTCGTGCGGGCACTGCGGCAGCGCGGCGTGCGGGCGCTGCACATCGACGCCTTCGACGAGATCGTCGCCCATCTCCGAGGCGAATGCCGTCCGGGTGATCTGCTGGTGGTCATGGGCGCCGGGCCGGTCTGGCAGGTGGCCCACCAGTTCATTGCCGCGGCTCAGTAACGGGTGCCGGAAAACGCGCCTGGTGATCGGGCGACCCCCCCGAGGCGTGTCTAACCTGCCGAACCACGGTCGGGTTCGTACCAGAGCTCGAGGCCTTCGCGTTGGCGGCAGGCGGCCGGGCCGGCGCGGAAGAGATACCACAACAGGGCGAGCAGGTCGCGGCTCGAGTGTTGCTTCGCTTTCCGGGCCGACGTGAGCACGTGCCGACCGAGCAGGACGAAGCGCCCGCGGCGCTTCAAGGCCCGGCTCAGCCGCACTTCCTCCGATGCGTACAGGGCTTCGTCGAACCCGCCCACCGCATCGAAGGCATCGCGGCGAACGAAGACGAAGCACCCCGCCGCCCAGCCGGTGAGCCGGGCGATGACGTTCCAGAATCGCAGCACGGCGTAGGCGAGCGGGGGCACTTCGTCGTCGAACGCGACCAGAGCCCCGCCGCCGATGGCCTCGTTATCCAGCGCTCGCAGGGCGGCTCGCAGCAGCCCGGCGTCGACGGTGGTGTCGGCATCGACAAAGACGAGCACGTGGCCGGTCGCGGCCGCCGCCCCGGCGTTCCGCGCCGCCGCGATCTGCCGCTTGTCCACGCTCACCACCGTCGCCGCGCGCGACTTCGCCACCAACGCGGTCGCGTCCGTCGATGCATCATCGACCACGACGATCTCGCAATCGTCTTCAGCGTCGACCTCGGCGCAGGCCGCGCGGATTGCGTCGATGGTCGAACCGACGAAGTCGGCTTCGTTGTGTGCCGGGATCACGAAAGACAGCATGGCGTTGGCATGATACGAGGGTGGCGTCACGGTTTCCGTGGCGGCGAGGTTCGGGTATCGTCACCGCCATGGGCGTTAACGGGGCTTGCGGACGATGAAGGGTCGGCATGGCGAGAAGTCCGGCGGTGGCGGGGTCATCGCGTATGACTGGCGGCAGGACCCGATGGTCATCGGGCTCGGCGGGTGGATCGCGGGCACGCTGCTCGCCGCCGAGGCGCCGCAGCTTCGCACGGCAGCGGTCTGCATCGTGCTCATCGCCGGTTCGCTGGCCACGGGCCTCGTCGCCTGGCGATCGCATCCGGTCTCGCCCCGGCGCTGGCGATGGGCGGGGCTCGCGGTCCTGCTCGCCGCAGTCGCGTGGTATCCCGTCGGGGTGCCGGGCAACGAAGCGACCAATCTCCGCCATCAACTCGACGGGGCGGACGACAGCCGGCTTGTCGACGTCGAAGGCGTGATCGTCGACGATCCGCATCTGCGCCTCACGCCGTCCGGCGAACTCGGCGAATACAGCTACCAGCCGGCGACGACGGGGTTCACGCTGGCACTCGACCGCGCCCGAGGCCCCGCCGGGGCGTTCCCGGTTACGGGGTCGGTCCTGGTGAAACTCGCCCACGTCGACCAGCGCTGGCTTCGGGGCCAGCGGGTGCGTTGTCGCGGCTGGCTGAGCGATCTTGAAGGCCCGAGCAATCCGGGGCAATCCGACTACGAACGGCGGATGGCCCGCCGCGGGGTGGTGGGCGTGCTCTGGCTCAAGACGCCGGGCAACATCACCCGCCTCGACGCGGGCTTGGCGGGCGAGCTGTCGCTCGAGGCCTGGCGACAGCGATTGCGGTCGGCGGCGCAGGGCGCCCTGCGCCACGGCATGAGCCGCGGCGGCGACGCGGAGGCCCGGGCCCTGCTCGAGGCGATCCTGCTCGGTCATCGCGGCGTGGGGTTGCGCGAGATCGGCCCTGCGTTTCGCCGTACGGGCCTCGCCCACCTGCTGTCGATCAGCGGGCTGCACGTGGGCGTGCTCGCCCTCGGGGCATGGTGGCTGGTCGGGGCGGGACTCGGCCGGCCGCGCTGGGCGGGGCTGGTCGCCATTCTCGCGGTGGTCGTGTACATGCTCGTCGTCCCGCCGCGGGCCCCGATCGTCCGGGCGGGGCTGATGACCATCGCCGTACTCGCCGGGGTGATGACCGGCCGGCGGGCGGCGACGTTGTCCCTGCTCGCGGCGGTCGCGTGGGGCTGGCTCGTCTGGCTGCCCAACGATCTGTTCGAGGCGGGGTTCCAGCTCAGCTTCGGGATCGTGGCGGCGCTCGTGGTGTTCGTGCCGCGGGTGTCGCGCTGGATCGTGCCCGAGCCGCTGGAATGGACCGACGAGCAGCTCGCCGCCGCCCCGTTCGGTCGGCGGTTCTGGGCGGATTACCTCGCGGTGTGTCTCGTGGCCTGGCTGCTTGCCCTGCCCATGGTGGCCTATCACTTCAACGTGATCTCCACGGTGGCGGTGGCGTTGTCGCTGCTGATGCTGCCGGTGGCGATGGGGCTGCTGTGGCTGGGGTTCCTGAAGATCGCGATGACGCTGCTGTGGCCCGCGGCGGGGGCGTTGTTCGCCGGGCCGCTGACCGCCTTGGCGGAGATGTGCGTGGCGATGGTGCGGATCGCCGACGGGATGCCCGCGGCCCATCTCGACGCGCCGCCGCCGTCGCCGGTCTGGGCTTTGGCCACTGCGGGCGTGGTGCTGGCGATCTTTACCGGCCGATTCGCCCGTCGACCGTGGCCGCTCGCCGCCGCGGTGCTGCTGTGCGCCGGCTGGTTGTTCGGCCCGACGCTGGCGACGAGGTCCGGCGACGCGGTGGCCACGCTGGTTGACCACCGCCCGCCATTGCGGCTGAACATGTTTGCCGTGGGCGATGGGTCGTGCTTCCTCCTCCGCACGCCGCGCCGCACGCTCGTGTTCGACTGCGGCTCGAACAATCAGCCCGACATCACGACCGTCTGCATCGGCCCGGCCCTCCGACGCATGGGGGTGACGCACGTGGATGTGCTGATGCTCTCGCATCCCGATCTCGATCATTACAGCGGCTCGCCGGAACTGATCGACGGCTTCGGGGTGAAGCGGCTGGTGGTGACCCCGCGTTTCGCCGGCAAGGCCGACGCGTCGCCTTACGGCGGCGCGCGGCACCTGCTGGACTTCGCTCGCCGGCGCGGCGTGGCGATCGAGATCGCCGCCGCGGGCTGGCAACGCGACTGGGACGAGGCGAACTTGTCGCTGCTCTGGCCGCCGGCGGACGCCGAGTTCCGCCACGACAACGACCATTCCGCGGTGCTGGCGATCGAGGCGGCCGGCCGACGGGTCCTGCTCTGCGGCGACGTGCAGCAGGATGCGATCACCGCCATGCTCGACGGCGGGCTCGACCTGGCGGCCGACGTGACCGACCTGCCGCACCACGGCAGCTTTGTCGATGCCTCCCCGTCCTGGCTCGCCCGCGTCGATCCGCGGATCGTGCTGCAGTCCTCCGGCCGCGCGCGGCTGCGCCGGGACAAATGGCCGCCCCATCTCGTCGGCGTGGAGCGGTACATCACCGCCCGGCACGGCATGGTGGCGCTGGTTGTGCAACGCGACGGAACGATCGAGGTGAGGAGTTTTCGGGACGCATCCGGGCCTTCGAACCTTCAGGACTGAAGGTTCTCAGACCTCGGCTTACTTATCGACGATGATCTGAAGTGGGGCCTCTTCCGCTTCGGCGTCGTCTTCGGCGGCCTCGCCGGGGTCGGTGGCTTGGATCACGATCTCTTGCGCTTCCCGGTCCGCGGCTTTGAACGGCAGCGGCACGTCCCAGATCGCGAAGGGGAACTCCACCGTCTCCACCTTCGAGAACAGCGACAGTTTGATCTGCCCATTCTCCGGCATCTTCAGGTTCAGGTAGCGATACACGAGATCGTTGCTGCTGCCGCTGCCCCAGCCGTTGGAGTTGATCTCCGCGCCGCCGGCGGTGAGCACGGCAATGCGGGCGATCCACGGCTGGGCGCTGCGCGGGTACTCGATCTTGATGCGGTTGTTGTTCTCCTCGCGGACGACGAGGTGCACGTTGTCTTCCAGGCCGGCGATGCGAATCCGCTTGCCCTTGATGTCCTTGAACGGCCCGATCTTCGCTTCCTTGAGCGGCCCCACGCCGCACTGCACGTCCATGGTGCCGGAGACCTCCTCCAGCGACGTGGCGTCCCGCGGCGGATAGGGCAGGGGAATGCTCACGTTGAAATGGTCCGGCCGATTCGGGTTCTGCAGGTAGTGCGACAGATCGCCGCGCCGGTTGTGGCGGTTCGCGGGCTTGTGTTGGTTGCCGGGGGTGGTGACGATCCGCTCGATTTGGAGGTTGTCGTAGGAGACCGGGGTGACCGAGGGGTCGTAGGTCACGCGGAAGCTGAAGTTGCAGTTGTGCTGTTCGTTACGAATTTTGCCCGCCTCGTCGAAGTGGATGTAGCTGTTCATCTGGAACGACTGGGGCTTGGCTTCGAACTTGAGCAGGCGGGCCTTCTCGGCGGCATTCGGTTTGAG
>CAYFQS010000323.1:0-4615 GCA_964345245.1 uncultured Planctomycetaceae bacterium
GAAAGTGGGGCTGGGAGCGGGCGGTCCGAGATAAGTGCGGTGACGATTCTTTCGACGGTTGGGGGGGGCGACCCCCCATGGTCTACCCGCCTGTGATCGGCATCGATTACCTCCACTTCCGACGCGAGTGGGTAACGCAGTACATGCAGATCAAGCGCGACCTCATCGCCCGCGCCTTTCCCGATAAGCTGATCATTTACGAGCAGCGGCAGTTCGGCGACCACGATGAAATCCAGGGCAAAAGCGAAGCGAAGTGGGGCGGGTTCATCGGCAATGATATCGGCGTGTGGTCCGGCACCGGGCCTGACCACGACGAGGCGCCGTTCATGATCCGCAACATTCAGCCCGTCGGCTTCGGCACCCGCCCGTCTGACGCCATTGAAAGCATCTATCGCGATTACCTCTGGCTGAACTTCACCGACCCCGGAAACCTTGCCCGCTACTTCTACGACTGGGTCGCCCACGGCTATCTCGACTATCAGCTTGGCTGGCACAGCATCACCAACCACTGGCTGAGCAACCACGACGTTTATGAGGTTGGCCACACGGTGGCGAACACGAAGCCCGCGGTGAGCGACATCGCCATGCTTTTGCCGCGGATGACCTACGACCTGTATGCGGGCAAGATTTATGATGGGTTCCTCGGGTGGAACTGGATGCTCCACGCGGCGAAGCTGCCGTACACCCGCGTCGATGAAGACTGGGTCCGCGAGGGCGGGCTGCAGCGCCACGAATTCGAGGTCCTCATCCTGCCCGACGTCCGGGCGATGGACGAAGCGATCGCCGAGCAGATTGCGGCGTTCGTCGAGCGCGGCGGGACCCTCATCGCCACCGGCCTGCCGGGGAAGGTGGACATGTACGGCACGTCGCACGAGCGACCGCTGCTCAACGACGTGCTGGGCGTGAAACGGTCGGGCCACACCTCGGCGGCGGTGGCCGACACGCCGCTCACCGTCACCATTCCCCGCGGCGTGTTCACCGGCAACTGGGCTCAGCGCACCGACCGCAAGCCGAGGTTCGAAACGTTCGACACGGCCGGGGCCCGTGTGGTCTATCGCTACGCCACCGGCGAGCCGGCGATCACCATGCACACCTACGGCGAGGGCACGGCGGTGGCCTGCGGGTATCCCGTCGGCCGGGAGGCGGTCATCGCCGACCGCACGAGTGTGGGGTTCGGCCGCACGTACACCGCCTTCGTTCGCGAGCCGCAGCTCGTCGCCCGCGTCACGTGGCTTCGCGAAACGTTTGAGGGCATCGGCGGCTACGACGCGCCCTACGCGGTCGACTACGCCGAAGTCGCCCGCTGGGAAGGCAAGGAGCAGCGGGCGATGTCGCTCAGCGTCCTCGAGGGGTTTCCCGGCCAGGACGACGACTATTTCCTGATCAAGACGTTGGGCGATCCGCGCGAGGGGCGTGAAGTCGCGGTGGTCGAGGAAACGCCGGACATGGCGATCCGCTTCTTCCCCCGTGATCGTGAAGGCGTGGACACGCGGTACCTCGGCATCTCGACCCGCGAGGTGCACTACATCGCGCCCCGCGGCACGGTCAACATGCACCTCGCCCGGCACAGCTATCGCTGCCGGATCAACGATCCCTCGATCCAGGCGATCTGGGACGTCGCGCGCGACGTGCCCGTCGGATTCTCGCGCGACGCACGCGGGGTGAGTTTCACGGTGCAGGTGCCGAGCGGGCACCTGGTGATGCTCGCGGTGAGCCGGTCGCCGGAAGTGGAGCTGTTCGACGAGTCGGCGTTCCCCGGCCGCACGAAGGCGGAGGTCGTGCGGCGGGCGCGGTATCTCGCGGGCGGCAAGGCGCCGCAGCCACTGACGATCTTCGACCGCGAGCGGATCGGCCCGTGGCTCGCCTCGCTCGCCGAGCCCGCCGCGGAAAAACGCAAATACACCGAGAAGGGCGGGAAGGAGACGGTGCTGATCAGCTACGGCGAGCCGAGGAATCGTCCCGCGGGGCGGAAACTCGCCGCGTTCCTGCGCGATCGGTTCGACCTCGACGCCGAGGCGGTCGAGCAGACCGCCCGCGTGGAGAAGACCGACCGCGGCGATCAGAAGACCTTCGACTACGATCGGCCTGTGATCCTCATCGGCGACGTCTGGAACAACAACGACTGGGCGCTCAACGCCTCGCACTGGAACTGGGGCGGGACGTACGGTCCGCACATGCCGCTGGTGCCGACGTATCGCTGGCCGGGCGAAGACCGGGCGGTGGTGGCCCTGTCCCGCCGGTACGCGCTGATCGACGAACGCGGCCGCACCGTAGGCCACCGCTTCAATCACCAGCGCCACGACATCCGTCCCGTGGCGCCGACGTTTCAGAACGTCCGCCGCCGCCTGCTCATCGCCGCCAACGGCGACGAAGCCGGCGCCGCCGTCGAGGCCCTGATCGAACTGCTGCAGTGACGCGACGAGTGATGATGAGATGATGAGTATTCACTGCGTCCCGCTCGCGCGGCGGTGGCCGATGATGTACGGGCGGCCGCGGCCGGACCTCAACGCCGAGCCCTTCGGCTGGCTGTACGACCGGGGCGTGCGGCTGATGATCGCCGACGCGGCGTGCGGCGGGGCGATCATGAACCCCCACCTCGCCTCCCGGCCCCGGCCGGAGGCGTTCGACCATGCCGCGATGGAACGGGAGTGGTCGGCCATTGTCGACCGCTGCCCGGAGGCGCGGCTCTGCCTGCGGATGGAGGTCTGCTCGCCGCGATGGTGGGACGAGGCGCACCCGGCCGAGTTGCAGCAATACCACGACGGCCGCGTCGAGCACGACCTGCCGCACACCGACCGGCGCACCGTGCCGAGTCTCGCGTCGTTGCGCTGGCGTGAAGAGGCGGCGGTCGCGCTCGACCGCCTGCTCGACTGGCTGGACGCCAGCGGCTGGGCCGAGCGCGTCTGGGGCATCCACCTCTGCCACGGCATCACCTTCGAGTGGGGCATCCTCGGCAGTGACGAATTCGTCGATTACTCCGATCCCATGCGGCGGTACTTCCGCCAATGGCTGCGGCGCGCCTGCGGCGGGGACGTGGACCGGCTGCGCGAGCGCTGGGGGCGACACGAAGTCGACTTCGATACGGCGGGAATCCCCACGAAGGATGAGCGTCTGCGCGGCGACGGCGCGTACCGCGAGCTCCCGCGCGATCGACCGGCGTTCGATTTCCAGCGATGCCTGTCCGACGCCAACGCCGACTATCTGCTCCACCTTGCCGGCCACGTGCGCCGCCGGCGGGGCGAGCGCTATCGGCTGGGCGCGTTCTACGGCTACACGCTCTCGGCCCGCGAGTTCTCCCGCTTCGCCGGCAGACACGGCCCGGGCGGGCTGCACGGCGGGCAGCACGCGCTGCGGCGCGTGCTCGACAGCGGGCTGATCGATTTCCTCTGCTCGCCGTACCTTTACGTCAATCGCGATCTCGGCGCCGGCGTGCTCGGCCGGCACCAGCCCTTGGCGAGCGTGCGCGCCGGCGGCGTGCATTTCTACGAGGAGAACGACCTGCGCCCCCATGCCACGCCGGACATCGATGCGGCGATGGAGGAGGACCGCCGTCGCCCGATGTCGGTCGGGATCACCACGGCGGCGGAGGCGTCGGTCCGGCATCAGCAACTGGCGATTGCCCAGTCGCTCGCCGAGGGCACGACGGGCTGGTGGTATGACCTGGTGAAGGTCGTCGCCGATCAGGCCGCCGGATCGTTCTATGGCGACCCGAAACTGCTGGATGAACTCGGCCGCTTGCACGCGCTGTATCAAGACCATGCGGGAACCGGGACGCCCGCCCGGATCGCCCTGGTCATCGACGAAGCAGCGAAGGATGTGCTCGACTTGCGCGGGCGGGTGTTCCTCGACGAGGTGTACGAACAACTGCCCGCATGGACGTGGTGCGGGGCGCCGGTGGATATTCTGCTTGCGTCGGATGCGACCGCGGACCGGATGAAGCCCCGCCGCCTGGTCTATGTGTTCGCGCCGTATCTCAGCCGTGAGCGACGGCATGCACTCGCCGACGCGCTGTGCCGCGACGGTCGGCACGTCTGGTGGAGCGCTGACGCCGGCCACCTGACTGACCATGGGGCGGATCACGAGGCGTTCGCGGCGCTGACGGGCTTTGACCGCCCGGTTCGCCGGCCGGGTCCGCCCGTGATGATCGAACGCCACGGATGGTGCTCGTGGTGCGGGCCGTGCGCCGGACTGGGTGCGGTGCAGATCGCGGCCATCGCCCGCGCGGCCGGCGTGCCCCTCTACGCCGAACCACCGGTGCAGGTCATGGCCCGCGAGGGGCTGGTCGCGATGCACGTGCGCCACGGTGGTTGCTATCAACTGGCCCTGCCCGACCGCGATCGTGCATGGCGTGATCTGGTGACCGGGCGGATAGTGATCGACGACTGCTTCGAGTTCGAGGAACACGGCGTGGCGGTCTTTCTGGCGGAATGACCACCGTGGGCTGACCCGATCAGCTCGGACACCGTGAATCATGGGGGCGGCTCGCTGAAGCGAGATCGCCCCGGGTTCCTTCGTGATGAGCTCACCACAGCGGCGCGGAAACAGACCAGGAAGGCCGACGTTGTCGGTCTTCCTCGTCTGTGACGCGTCCGGAAATACATCGTTCAGGACTTAG
>CAYFQS010000324.1:0-4610 GCA_964345245.1 uncultured Planctomycetaceae bacterium
CGGCGGATCAGCTCCTCGAAGATCGTGCCCATGGCGTGGTTGTCCAGGCCGGGCAGGCGGACATTGCCATCCTGGTCGTAGACCGGGTTGGGGCCGAGGTTGATGTCGTTGGAGGTGAACTTCTCGATCATACTGCCGAGGATGTCGGCCTCGACGAGCGTGGGAATCTGGTTGCGGAACTTGAACTTGTCGAGAATCTCCTGAACGTTCGGCGAGAAGCCATCGAGGAACGCCTCGAAGTCGGCCTTGAGCTGCTGCTGCTTGGCACGAGCGCGAAGGTCGCGAAGGGTGAACGGCGAGACGTTGTAGAAGGCGTTGCCGGAGGCCTGGCAGAGGGCGGCCTGCTTGTTGGCCACGCCCGCGTCGTCGAGTTGCTTGTCGAGCTTGAGGACGGCATCCTTGGTCGGTTCGAGCACGGCGTCGAGCCGACGAATGACGGTCATGGGCAGGATCACGTCGCGGTACTTGCCGCGAACGTACACGTCGCGGAGCACATCATCGGCGATGTTCCAGATGAACCCGGCGATCCAGTTGAGCTGTCCGCTGTCCATAGACCTGTCTTCCTAACCCTTTCGCCCACGCTTATGGTCGCCCAGCCAGCGATCAATGACCGCCCGGTGGAACCGCCAGTGGCGCCCCACCTTGGTGCCCGGCACCTTGCCCTCTTGGCACAGCTTGTACAGCGTCGACTTGCTCAGCTTCAGGTACTGGGCGAGGTCGTCGATCGTCATCACAGCGTCTGTTCGAGTCTTTGCCATCGACATTGCTTTCCCGGCTGGGGACGTGAGTCAAAGGGACCGCCCCCGTCAACCGTGAGTGAATCACTATTTCACAGTTAATAGTTGTTGGTGTCAATCGGAAGTCCCCCGGTCCTCGGAGCACCTGCGCGTAATTGCCACGCGAAAAGACCGAAGCCATCGCTGGCCACGGCCTCGCGCGCATCACCATGAATGTCTTGATCAGACCTTGCTGCCGCACTCGCCGCAGTACTTCGCCGAGCCGGCCACGCCGTGGCCGCAGACCGAGCAGAGTCGCCGGCTGATGGTCATACCGCGGGTCTTGGGGCCAACGACGCAAGGCGGAGCGCGAACTGCGCGGCGCGGCCCATCTGGCGGACGGAGCGTTCCTCGCTGGGTTCCTGGCCATGGATGCGAATCGACTGGGCTGCGCTGAACGGTACCTGAAGCAGGCCGCGGCGAAACCCCGGTCGCTCGGCCGACAGTTCGAGAAGTACGGCCTGCAGGTCGAACTCGCGGTGCCCATCACCGAGTTTGTCATCGCCCACATCCGGCCGTGTCGGCGAGGCGTGCTGCTCGGGTTAGCCGAGGTGCATCAGGCGCAGGACCGGGTGAAAGACGCCCTGGATTGCCTCAAGAAGCTGCGGCGGGATTCGCCGGACGACGTGGTCGTGAAGCTGTCGCTGGCGGAGCTGGTCTCCGAAGCCCGGCCCGACGACAAGCGACTGGCCAAACAGATCGTCGAGCTGGCCGGCGACGTGGACAACGAGTCGTCCGTCCATGCGGCCCTGATGCTGTACAAGGCCCAGGCCCTGCGGACGCTCGGCCTGCCCATCGCCGCACGCGACGTGCTGACGGCCGCGTGCCGGAAGAAGAAAGACCGTGAGGCGGAGTTGCTGCGGGCGATCCGCTACGAACGGGCCTGCGTCTATGAATATCTCGGCAACAAGAGCCAAGCCCGCCGGGAATTCGAGAAGCTCTACGCCGAAGATCCGGCTCTCGAGGGGGTGGCTGATCGCCTGGGACTCTGACCTAGGCCCAGAAGGACTCGCATATTTGTTCCCGTTTTTTCTCCACCTGCGACCAACCCTGTCCCACCTTCCCTTTACCTTGAACCCCATCAGCATGGGCTTCTTGGTTAAAGGGCAATGATATGGGGGGCAGAAGCAGTGTCGGATACGGTTGTCGGGTCTCTGTATGGCGGTTCATTTGCAAGTGAGAACGCCGTGCAAGGCCGTCGTGCTTCGCGTTGATTCGGGCAGGTCGAGGGGTACTATAGTCGTGATCGATGAGCGTTTCAGCACAAGGAGCACGCCATGTCATTCCGCTTCGCCCAGATGACCGACTCTCACCTGTACGGGGGCGCGACCGACGACCATCTGCCCGTCCGCGACTCCTACTACCGCAACGCGGCCCGCGAGGTCGGCGCGCACGGCGTGGACTTCATCGTCCACACCGGCGATCTCGTCAACGGCACCGAGGGCTTCGAGCGCCATTGCCGCTTTCACCAATTGGCCAGCTCCATCGCCGAGGAGCTGAACATCCCCTACTACGTCGTGCGCGGCAACCACGACAACAGTATCACCGACGAGGAATACCACCGGGCGCACGGCGACGGCAGCTACTGGTTCGAGCACAACGGCTGGGCGTTCGTGGCGCTCGACCGCTACTATCGCTGCTACGAGCACACGCCCAACTACTACGACATGAACCCGGACACGATCGACCGGCTGGACGAGTTTTTGCGGGATATCCCGGCGAACATGCCGATGGTGCTGCTGCTGCACGAGAACCCGATCGGCGTGACGCGCTTCCATCGCGGCGATGTGCTGCTGCATCACCTGGAGAATCACAACCTGCAGTTGGTGCTCTTCGGCCACGTGCAGTGCAACTACATCTCGCGGGTGCAGGGCGTGCCGTATGCGACGGTCGTCGGCGAGGGGGCACCGTTCGACAGCGCCCCGCTGACGTATAACATCGTCACCTGCGGCGACGACGGCACTGCCACGTGCGCGTTCTTTCCCTATCGCACCAACCTGCCCGAGCCGCTGGCGGTTACCTCGTTGCCGGCGGGCGGTGCGGCGAAGCCGACCCGCGACTGGCCCGACATGCGCGGCCCCCACGGCACCCGTTCGGCTTCCGACCCGCTGCCGACCTCCGCCCCGAAGCTCGCCTGGCAAGCCGAGCTGCCGGGGGTGATCTCGGTGGGCGCGCCCACGCTGGCCGACGGACAGCTCGTCGTCGGCACGAAGACCAACGGTTCCTTCGAGGAATGCATCGTGCAGGCGTTCGATGCGGCGACCGGCGACAGTCGCTGGATACTGCCGGCCGACGCGGGCGTGGAAGGCGGCGTGCTCCTGCGTGACGGGCGAGGCTACTTCGGCACGACCGCCGGCACGGTCTACTGCATCGACCTGGCCGACGGCAGCGTGCGCTGGCAGTGGAACAACCGCGAGAACCTGCCGGTCGGCTGCGAGCCGACGCTGGACGACGCGCCCGGCGGCAGCGGCGGCCTGCTGCATCTGGGCGCCAACTGGGAGATGTACGCCCTTGATGCGGAGACGGGCCGACGCGTCTGGCGCAAGCTCGTCAGGCCGGTGGGCGTTTCGTACTTCTGCCCCGGGCACGCCAGCCCGCTGATCGTCGGCGACCGCGTCTACCATCAGCGCGTCTTCAACGGGATGCCCAACTCGCTGATGCAGGCGGTCGACAAAGGAACCGGCGAGAACTTCGCGCGCTCCAACGACCGCTACACCAACTTCCCCGGCCAGCGTCAGTCGTCGCCGGTTCTGTATGACGGCAGGATCGTGACGGTCGCCAACGGCCTGCTGGTGTTTGATCCGTCGAATCTCGACGAGGCCGAGGTTTTTGTGAAGCACAGCTCGGGTGCAACAACACCGGCGATCGCCGATGGTGTCGCCTACGTCTCCTACCACCGCGAGATCGTCGCTCACGATCTGAACGCTGGCGGGGCGGTTCTGTGGTCGACCCTGCAGGAGCCGTCGCGCTATCACTTCGCCGGCGGCGGCAGGGCAAAGTGGGGGGAAGGCGACCTGCCCTACGGCACGTACTCGGCGCCGCTGGTGGCCGGAGACAAGCTGCTGGTCTGCGATGGCGGCGGCAACGTCCGGTGCCTGGCGACGGACGACGGGCGCGAGCTGTGGCGGTTGCAGGTCGACGAGCCGATCCTGTCGGCGCCGATCGTTTCGGGCAACACGCTGTATGTCGGTGATTACGCCGGGCGGTTGTATGCGTTTGCGTGGTGATCAGCGCATCCGGAACGAATACCGGGCGCCCCGGTTCAGCCGAGCTGCCCGTTGTGCTTTCGTCGTCAACCGGGTGGCTGTGGTCAGTCAGGCTGGTAGCTGTACGTCTTGGTGGCGCCGGCGGTGTTGAAGAATCGATCCTGACTGCTCAGAAAATAGGTCCATACAAAAGGGGCGTCGTGGCGGTACCCTGTTGCAGTTGCTGTGCTTGCGTTTTCATGCGCAGCCGGTGGCCCGAAGGGCCGTGAGGGACTGATGGAAAATTTGATTCCGTGCAGGCCAACGTCAGGGGCTTGGGGGTGAGGGGTTTGATGCCCCGCCGCCCCGGCGAGATACAGGTCCACCGGATGCGCCGGATGCTCGCCGTTCAGATGAGCGCGGTACGCGTTCTCCGGCCATTTCACGGCGGGCCAGCGCTGGCGGGCGGCCGAATACCGTTGCTGCTGCCTTGCGGATGCCATGGGCAAGAAGTTATCCACAATCGGCGATTTTCAAAATCGACCCCTCGCTCCGCTCGGGGCGGCAAAGGGCAAAAGGGCCAAAACGCAAAGGGCTATTCGGACAAGTCCAGCAGAACACGAAACCCGACGTGGCTGCCCGAGCTGCC
>CAYFQS010000325.1:0-4555 GCA_964345245.1 uncultured Planctomycetaceae bacterium
GGTCGGACGCGAAGCCAGGCGTAGAGCCGGCCGCACATTCTCGGCCCATCGCCCCCCCCGGCATGCGACTTCGCGGCGCATCGCTTCTCCGCCGGCCTTGACAGTCGTCGCCCGGCTCGACAGACTGCCCTGCTTCCCGTGAAGCCGGAGTTATTCCATGAAGGCCGTCAGCTTTGACAACGACGTGAAGGTTCGCCTCAAGACCGATGATGACGATCACTTCCTCGGTCTGGGGCGGGTGACGGTTGGCAAGGCGAAGTTGCGCGCCGGCCGCCGACCGATGTTCGCCCACATCCGCACGCCCGACGCGGTGGAACTCTGCAACTACAAGCTCGAGGACCGATCGGTGGACGAGGACGCGGCGTTGCTGACATTCTCCGCCAGCCGGCGCGACGCCTACCTCATGGAGTGGATGTGCCACGAGGTCCGCAACCGGGTGAACACCGGCGATTGGACCGCCGCCCCCGAGCCGGCCGAGGACACGACGCTGAGCATCGAACTGCGGCCGGTCACCCGCAGCGTGGGCGGGGTCGAACTGACCGGCTTCAGCTACCAGTACCGCTACGCCAGCGAAGACCTGCCGATCTACAAGATCGTCGACCGCGGCACGTGGGAGCCCGGCGGCAAGGCGGTGGGCAACGAGCTCTGGCTTCGCAATAACTTCGTCCGGCCGATCTTCCGATTCGAATCCACCGACGACCGGTACTGCACCGAGTGGTACATGCCGAGCATCGCCCAGCCGAACATCTTCCAGTTCGTGCCCTTCCAGACCGAGCTGTCGGGCTTCACCTTCACCACTTCGAAGACCGGCACGGTGATCACCTGGGCGACGGAGGTGGCGCACATTCGCTCGCTGTTCGAGAAGGCGCGCGGGGCGGATGAGATCGTCCACTGGCACGAGCACTGCGGCGACCTGTCCCACGCATTTCACACCGCGCCGGTCGAGGTGCTCTTCGCGCCGGGCAAGCTGAACTACGTCGAGCGGGCGAACCTGTACGAAGCCATGCGCGAGCTGGTGTTTGACACCCTCCACGCCGAGATCGGCATGCGCCAGGAGCGGGTGACCAGCTACGGCATGATCGAGGAGTGGACCGACGCCGACCTCGAAGACTACCGCACCCGCGGCCTGCCGAAGCTTCTCGACGCGGGGATCAAGAAGATCGGCCTGGCCAATCACTTCCAGAACAACATGAACACCTTCGGCGTGAGCAACATGTGCTGCACCGTCGACTACAAGGTCGCGGAGACCGTGGGGGAAGATCGCCTGCGGGCGTTCTGCGACGACGCTCAGGCCGGCGACGCCAAGACCGAGATGTGGGGCAACACGTCGGTCTCCGCGCTGACTTTGCTCCTCGGCCGGCGGAACGGCGAGCCGAAGCGCGTCGACTACCTGCCCCGGGAGGGCTCGATCCTCGAGGCCATCCGCAGCGCACAGCGCCCCTGGGTGCGCAATCCCTCCGGCGCCATTGAGGCCGACCATTACACCCCCGCGTTTCTCGTGATGAACCTGCGCGATCCGGTGGTGCGGGACTACTGGATGGAGCGCTGGCGCTATGCTCACGACGAGGTCGGGCTCGAAGGAATCTTTTTGGACAGCTCGTTCAACCTCTCGAGCGACAAGTTCCATTACCAGCCGAACCCCGCCCCCGGCCGGCACGGCGCCACCGCCGACCAGATCAAGCTGCTGGGCTATCAACGCCCCGACCGCGAGCCGGAGGCGATCATCCTCTCGCAGTACCGGGCCCATCTCGATCTGATCGTCGAGATGCAGAACGCGGGATACGACTACTGCACGGAAGACATCGGCGTGTTCGGCATCCACCGCCATGGGCCCGGCGCGGCGGCGATGTCGCAGACGCTGCCGCTGTGGAATGAGTGCCTCGCCGACCTCGACGTGCCCGGCCTGGAGGAGGCCGGCGCCGATCCGGACGACGTGTTTTTCCGCGGGCTCGCCTACCGCCTGATGTGGAAGCTCACCTGGGATCCGAAGACCGACCAGGTCAGCTTTCACCACGGCGGCGTGCGGAACGAGCGCGACCTGCCCGGCGACTGGCATGTCGCCCTCTACCGGGCGTTCAACGAGGTGGGCGAATTGATGTACCACCGCCGCATCCTGCCCGACGAACAGGGCGTGATCTACGAGCACAACGGCCAACGTGTGCTGTGGGCATTCGAGGATTTCGAGCTGCCCCTCGATGAACCGACCCGTGTCCGGGACGTGCTCGGCGACGCCACTGAAACCGCCGATCAGATCGACGCGGAGCGGCATCACGTGTACGTGATCGGCTGAACCGCCCGGCCGCAACCCGAGGTCCGGGGACCTGAGCGCGACGGCGGGCGAGCCGAAGTCGGATTTGCGCTTCAATGCGGTCCGTCTTGCGAGACGAGTAACCTGAAGGGATCAACATGCAGTATCGGTTTTCGCGTGATATTCCCATCACTCATGAGGCGGACGTGGTCGTGCTCGGCGGCGGGCCGGGCGGGCTCGGGGCGGCGGTCATGGCCGCCCGCGCCGGGGCCGACGTGCTGCTCGTCGAGCGCTATGCCGGGCTCGGCGGGATGGCCAGCTTCGGCGAGGTCCACCCCTTCATGGGCAACCACGTGGAGGGCAAGTGCCTCGACCGCCCGGTCTACGTCGAGTGGATCAGGGCCATGCGCCCCTACCTCGCCCCGGACAGCGAGTTCGCCACCGTGCACAGCGACGAGGTCGCCGACCGTCGCGAGAGGATGATCGTGAAGGACGCCGCGATGCTCGGGGCCGAGGATTTGTGCCTCGAAGCCGGCGTGAAGCTGCTCTATCACCACTGGCTCGCCGACGTGGTCAAGGACGGCGACCGCATCGACGCGGTGGTGCTGCTGAGCAAGTCCGGCTATACCGCGGTGAAGGGCAAGGCGTACGTCGATTGCACGGGCGACGGCGACCTCGCCGCCTCTGCCGGCTGCGAGTTCGAGTTCGGCGGGCCGTCCGGCCACTGCCAGCCGATGACGCTGTGCTTCAAGCTCGCCGGCGTCGACCGCGACGCCATGCCCGAAGGCAAGGAGATCAACCGCCTCTACGACGAGGCCAAGGCGACCGGCGAGATCGACTGCCCCCGCGAGAACGTGCTCATGTTCCGCTGGGTCGAGCCGAACGTCAT
Source organism: uncultured Planctomycetaceae bacterium (assembly GCA_964345245.1). Classification (GTDB taxonomy): domain Bacteria; phylum Planctomycetota; class Phycisphaerae; order Phycisphaerales; family Zrk34; genus CAYFQS01. The sequence continues at coordinate 3,138 of CAYFQS010000325.1, forward strand.
GCACTTCAACACCACCCGCGTGATCAAACGCAGCGGGGCGAGCGGCGTGGACCTCTCCGAGGCCGAGCTCGAAGCCCGCCGCCAGATGCGGCAGTACCTCGGCTTCCTTCGCAAGCACATCCGCGGGTTCGAAAACGCCCGTATTCACTCCGTGGCCCACCACATCGGCGTGCGGGAGAGCCGGCGGATCAAGGGCCGGGCGTATCTCACCCGCGAGGATTTCAAGCGTGCGGCGAAGTACGACGACGCCATCGCCCGGGTGAACTACAACGTCGATATTCATAACCCGGAGGGCTCGGGCACCGAGTTCCTGCGCCTGCCGCCGGGCGAGTGGTACGAGATTCCGTACGGCTGCGTCGTGCCGCTCGGCAGCGACAACCTGCTCGTGGGCGGCCGGCCGATCTCCGTCGACCACGCGGTACACGCGAGCATGCGGGTGATGCCGCCGGCGTGCTCGGTCGGCCAGGCCGCCGGCCTCGCCGCCGCCCGCGCCGCCGACACCGGCACCCGCCCCGCCGATCTCGACGGCGTCGCGATACGCAAGCGCCTCGTCGAGCTCGGCGCGGCACTCGGCTGAACGCCCCGTCACTGGGTTGACTCCATTCAGCAATCCCCGGCTCGCGCAGGGGTTGTTGCATACGGGACAATGAGCGCGGCGGCGGGAACCGCTACCATGTTCGGGCTCATGGTGGACTGGACGTTGCTTATCTCGATTGTCGCCGGGGTGTTTCTCGTCATCGGCATCGGCGGCGGGCTGCGGCGGCTGGAGTGGTTGACCCACGAGGCCGACGAAAGCTTGCTCAACGTGCTCGTGCGGCTGCTCGTGCCCTGCCTGATCTTTGACTCGGTGGCGGGCAACGAGCGTCTGCTCGACGCGGCGAACGTCGTCCTGCCCCCCGTGGTCGGGTTCGTCACCGTCGGGCTGGGGATCGGCGCGGCCCTGCTCGCGGCGACCGTCCTGCGCCGCTGGATGCGCCTCGACCGCCGGGCCGCGATCGGCACCTTCGCCCTCGCCACCGGGCTCTACAACTTCGGCTACGTGCCGATTCCCCTCGTGACCGAGTTGTTCGACGAGCAGACGCTCGGCGTGCTGTTCGTGCACAACCTCGGCATCGAGGTCGCCGTGTGGACGATCGGCGTGCTGCTCCTGGCCGGTCAGCTCGACCGGCACTGGTGGAAGCGGGTGATCAACGGCCCGACGGTCGCCATCGCCGTCTCGCTCGCGGTGAACTTCACCGGCCTGCACCGCTACGTGCCCGGCTTCGCCGAGCAGGCGATTCACCTGCTCGCGATGGCGGCGATTCCGCTCGGCGTGCTGCTCGTCGGGGCGACCATGGCCGACCACCTGCAGGGCGGGCTGATCCGCGACGGCGGGCGGGTGATCGCGGTCGGGCTCGTGCTTCGCCTCGCCCTCCTGC
>CAYFQS010000326.1:0-4532 GCA_964345245.1 uncultured Planctomycetaceae bacterium
GGTCGAAGCGATGCACCTGAAGTTTGTGAGCCGTCGGTGTCGGTATGCTGACTTCTTGATTCGCAGCTCGTGATACGTCAATTACGACAGTTTTTGTCCCGCTATCGCCTCCTATCGTGCACTTTAGTTGCGTGCTTGCCTGCTCCAGCTTACCCCAAATCCACTGGAGAAGAGCGTCATCGCTGTCGGCTGGCGTATTCCTCCTTTTACACTCAATCGCCTCCTGGTCGCGTTCTTCGTCTACAATGAATTCTGCTTTCTTTCCTTCCCGAGGCGGCGGCCCGACGTGCAAGTTGCGCGATAGAGCCCATGCCCGTACACGCTGCTCGAGCATCCAATCATCAACTGCCGATGCTGGACGTTCTAAAAAAAGCGCTCTTCGAACACTGGCCGTGCCAAGAAGTTTGGGTTGTTCGATTTTTGGTAGTTCATTCACGTGTCGCGACTGAGACCCCGCCACCTTCACCAAGCAGAGCACATCAAGGACGGTTTTCATATACATCCAAAAATGATGTGCTGAAGTTAGAGACTCGCCGGTGGCAAGCCGTCGAAGTAATTCGACCTCAGCTGCTACCCCAATCCCTTCCGGTAAAGGGCCGTCTAGCGGATTTGAACCACTCGAGATTATATCCGCGTAAACACTTAATAAGCTCTCGGCCAATTCCTTCTGCGTGTATGATCTACTCATGTTACTCAAAGCATGGCAATGGAGGTTTTTCAGCAATGTCAATGGTAACCGCGATTTTGGCCCCTGCATAGAGCCGTTCATGTGAACGCGCCTACGCACCCGGCATACATAACCCGCGGGGAATGGTCCGACGCGGAGTGCTGCTGTGCTATCCAATCGCGATCCGGAATCCATGACATCGGACGAGCGCCGGCGTGAGGCCGCGGGCATTCTGGCTCAGGGGCTGCTGCGGTGTGTCCGCGCGTCGCGAGCGGGCGATTCGGCGACCTCCTGGTCGTTGGGCCGGTGTTTTTCAATCACTCCACCATCACCCAGCGATGCGGCGGTCGCCATTTTTGTGGGGTCCATTCAGCCGATGGGCGCCCCTGCGCGCCCTTACCGGCCCATGCTTCAGCCCGAAACGGGGCAAAACAAATCGCCCGCCACCTACCCCACAGCCCGGCACCGACTTGCGAACATCGCAAATGGCTCGCCGCGCCTTTCAGCCGATCTCTGCGGTGATCGGCGTGGTCAGTCCTGCCGGACCTGCGGCGGCGCATGCCTGCCCCGCCGGGATGCCCGGCGGTTGGGGGCCGGCGCAGGGGGAGCGTCGTGGTATGATGGCGGGATGAGCAAGCAGGATATCTTTACCGCCACGGTGGCGCATTATCTCGCCCCGATCCGCGAGCACCTGGACGATCCGTCCGTCACGGAAGTGATGATCAACGGGCCGGGCGAGATTTTCATCGAGCGCGACGGGAAGCTTGAAAAGACGAACATCCGTTTCAGCGATGACGAGGCGTTCGACACCGCGATCAACAATATCCTCCAATACACGGGCAAGACGCTCACCGACGAGCATCCGCTGGTCGACAGCCGACTGCCGGACGGCTCGCGGGTGCACGTGGCGCGTCCGCCTTGCGCCCGGCATGGCACGGTGATGACGATCCGGAAGTTCGCCAAGGCGATGCTCGACATCGACTGGCTCGTCGAACTCGGCGCCCTGAGCGAGCAGGCGCGGCAGTACCTGCGAATCGCGATCCGCTCGGAGCGGAATATCCTCGTGGTCGGCGGGACGAGCAGCGGCAAGACGTCGATGCTCAATGCCTTGTCGGTCTACATCCCGGAGGGCCAGCGGATCGTGGTGATCGAGGACTCGGCGGAACTGCAATTGCAGCAGCCGCACGTGATCTCGCTGGAATCGCGTTCGCCGGACCGCTACGGCCGGGGGGCGGTGGGCATTCGCGAGTTGTTCCGCTCGTCGCTGCGTCTGCGGCCGGATCGGATCATCATCGGCGAAGTGCGGGGCGGGGAGGCGCTGGACATGATCCAGGCGATGACCTCCGGGCACGGCGGGTCGATGGGCACGCTCCACGCCAACAACCCGCGCGACGCCTTGAATCGACTGGAAACGATGGCCCTGATGAGCAAGGTGGAACTGCCGCTCGCGGCCCTGCGGGCCCAGGTCGCCAGCGCCATCGACGTCATCGTGCAGATGACCCGCCATGTGGGCGGCCGGCGGCTGGTGACGCAGGTCACCGAGGTCGACCCGCTCGGCGAGGACGGGCAGTATCGGTTGCGGGAGCTCTTCGCTCAGCGGCCCGGAGCGGACGAGGATGACGACAAGGCGATGCAATTGCTGTGGAGCGGCGAGCGTTCAGCCCTTGCCGGGCGACTTCGGCCGGCGGAAGTGGCTTTAGTCACCGACCCCACCCGGCCGATATTTGAAGCGGACGCCGACTGAAAGTAGGATGTGAGTATGATTCTCTGGGGCAATGCTTTACGAGGTCTGGTCGGTCGCTTCGGCCGCGACGCGCGGGCGGCGACCACCCTCGAATGGGCTCTCCTGCTCGCCGCGATCGCTTTGCCGAGCTACTTCATCATCCGGATCGCCTTCGACGCCCTCGTGGGCTACTACCGGATGATGACCACGCTGAACTCCATGCCTTTTCCCTGAGTACAATCCCGTGAAGGAGTCCGAATATGAACAACGCGCTCAGCTTGGTTCGACGTTTCATTCAGGATGATCGCGGTGCTGAGGGACTCGAGAAGCTGTTGATCATCGCGGCCGTCGTGCTGCCGCTGCTGGGCCTGCTGATTTTCTTCCGAGGCGAGATCACCGACTGGATCACCGGTCTGTGGGAAGGCGTCCGCGGCGACGCGGAAGACTATGATTTCGTCCCGTGACCTGGTATCCCCGGCGCTACAACGATGGGTGATGCCGTGGCATATGCGCTGCTCGTGATCGTGCTGATCGTCGCGGCGGCCTTTGATCTGGCCACCGGGCGAGTGCCCAATGCGCTGACCTTGCCCGCGATTCTGATCGGCCTCGGCTGGGCCGCGGCCAGTGGCGTGCTCGGCCACGACAGTGGTGGGGCGTTGGCCGGGCTCAAAGCGAGCGGCATCGGGCTGGCGGTGGCCTTCGTGCCGTTCTTCCTGCTCTTTGCCGGCGGGGGCATCGGCGGGGGCGACGCGAAGCTCATGACCGCCGTCGGTGCCATCAGCGCCAGTTGGCATTGCGTCGTCTCGACCACGATCTACGCGGTGGTCGTCGCCGCGTTTCTTGCCGTGGTCGTGATGATCCGCGAGGGACTCGTCCGGCAGACGCTGCGTCGAATCTTCGGAGCCGTGCTCCTGATCGGCTCGAAGCGGAAGGCCGAGCTCGACCGCGAAGATACGCGGCGGATTCCCTTCGCCGTCGCCGTGGCGATCGGCGGCATCGTCGCGGGGCTCGAGACGCTGATCGGCGTGTCGACGCCCTGGGCCGCCTTCACTCCGTGAGGCCCGCATGACCGACCTGTCCGACACATTCTGGGACGGACTGCTGGCCAGCCCGCTCACCTGGTGGGCGGCTGCGGGGATGGTCGGCTGTTTCGCCGGGCTGACCATCATGGCCTGCGGCCTGCTGCGAATGCGACGGCGCGTGGAGGTGTGCCGGGCCAACGACGATGAGCCAGAGGGGGCGCGGCCCTGTCGCCCGTCATGGGCGGCCGCCTTTGCTGCCGACAGCCGGGCGACGGCGACGGTCGAATTCGCCCTGGTGTTTCCGATCCTTCTGTTCTTCATCCTGATGCTGGCCCAGACGATGTGGCTGATGGGCGGCAACACGTACATCCATTACGCCGCCTTCGCCGCCGGCCGCACGGCGATCGTGCAGATTCCCACGGACTACGACGATGATGCGGCCAACGTCTATACCCACGCCGACGGCGCCACCAAGCACGACCGCATCCGTGCCGCGGCGACGCTGGCCCTCGTGCCCGTGGCCGGGCAGCTCGAGCAGGCCACGTCGCCGGTTGCCACGTCGTTGTTCACCGACGGGCTGGTCGAGCATTTCGCGAGCTACGGCCGCGAGGCGCCGAACTGGGTCGGCGGGTTCACCGAAGACCGGGTCCGTTATGCCGCGGAGTACACCGAGTTCACCGTGCTGGTCACCGAGGTCGAGACCCCGAGTGACGTGGTGTACAGCGAGATGCGCCGGGGCGGGATGCATGAGTTCGGCGCTCGCGAGCCGATCACCGTTCGCGTCGACCATCGCCTCAACCTGCCCGTGCCTTATGTCAATCGCTTCATCGCCGATGGCGAGCACGAAGGCGGCCTCGGGCAGTTCACAATGGTCAGCGCCCGCTATACCCTGACCAACGAAGGGGCGAAGGACGAACTGCCGCCGGCCCCCGAAGCCCCGCGAATGCCCTGAACGCGAAGTGATTCCATGAACGAAGCGACCGCAACACTGAACCCGGGCGACAAAGTCGGCCCCTTCGAGGTGATTGAACTCATCGGCACCGGCGGGGCGGGGGTGGGGTGGGAGGGGGTTTAGCCCCCCGCCCCCTGCGCGGGGGGGGGTCAAGAAGACGGCCCCCCC
>CAYFQS010000327.1:0-4518 GCA_964345245.1 uncultured Planctomycetaceae bacterium
CAGGCCGTGCTCTCACGACGCTCAACCAATGATCCCGAGGTGGCGCTCCGCTTCGAGGCCTACGTCGACGGCGTGGAGCTCGTCAACGCCTTCGACGAGCTCACCGACCCCGTCGAGCAACGCCAACGGTTCATCGACGACAACCGCGCGCGCAGAAGCGAAGGAAAAACCCCGCTCCCCATCGACGAGAAGCTCCTCGCAGCGCTCGGGGCGATGCCGCCCACCGCGGCCTTGAGCGGCCGGCCGCCCGTCCAGTTGCGGATGTCCGCATGCTCGCGGCTGAACGCCTCGGTGATCACCAGCCGCACGGCGGTGACCTCCATCGCCTCACCGAGATCGTGGTAGGCGTCGCGGTAGCTCGGCCGCCACCACGTCGGCGGGGTCAATTCGCCGGCATCGCGCCAGGCCCCGTCGCGCTCGACCTCCACACGAGCCCGCTTGAACATCGGGTGGATCAGGGCCAGGCCCCGCAACGCGCGCGGCTCGTCGAAGCGCGCGGTGAGCGTCGCCGGGTCGAGCAGGGTGATCGGGCGATCGTCCTTGCGCTTCTCGCTCTGCCACGCCAGGCCGGCCTGCACGTCGCCGGACGATGCGGTGGCGCTCGCTTCGCCCGCAAGGTTGATCATCCGCTTCGGGAGAATCTTGAAGCCGGGACATCGCGGGGCTTGCGCGTCGGCCGGCCAGGTCAGCCGCAGCGCTCGGGTGACCGTCGCCGGCGGGGCCGTCACGACGGTCATCTTGCCCACCGTCTCTTGCGGGAGGCGCGTCCAGTGCCGGTCATCGCCCATTTCGCCGGGGAACCGCACGCCTTCCTTGAGGGCGCTGAAGGTCGTCCCGCACGCGGGGAGTACGATGCTGCCGATGGGCTGGGGCGACTCGAAAGCGATGCGGATCATCGGCCGGCCGTCGACGGTCTCCGGGGTCAGCTCGTAGTGCGATGCGGGCTTGCCGCCGGCCCGGAGCAGCGCGCCGAGCGCGCGGGCCCCCTCCCCGCCGTGACGCGGGTTCGCGATGCCGTCGGGGAAGCAGTGGCCCACGTCGAGGTTGCCGGTGGACAGGGCGCCGGCCAGCGACGAATAGGGTGGCGCGTTGAAGGCGGCGAAGATTCGTCCCTCGTGGGCGGCCAGACCGCTGATCCCGCCCGGCCGGTTCGTCGGGTCGGCGGCGAAACGCACCAGCCGACGATGCTCGTACGTCTGCGGGTCCAGCGCGAAGATCATGACCTGATCGCGAATCCAACCGCCCTCCGCCCCGACGTACAGCGTCTGCCCGTCGGTCGCGAGGTGTGACGCGCCGGCCGTTTCGAGCCATTTCGTGCCCCACAACTTGGTTCCGTCGAGATCGAGCGCCACCAGACTGTGCCCGGACTCGGCGACCGCCGCGCCGATGAACACCTGCTCGCCGACGGTTGCCACGGAGCGCGGCGGGGCGTGGTCGGACAGGAAGCTGCCCGGCCCGGCGATCCCGCCCCACGTCGAACGCGTCCACCACGGGATGTCGCGGGCGTTGTTCGGCGTCATCCGCCAGCGCAGCGACAGCGGCTGGTGGGCGATGGTCTTCACCGTGTACGTCCCCGCCGGCACCGGTTGACCCATCTCGTCCAGTCCGTCCCAGGGCTCGCTGAGTTGCCCCGCCCCGCGCTCGACGTCGGCGATCAGGTTCCGCACCCGGTGGCCGTGTTCATCGTCGATCGCGACCGCGACCTTGCCGTCGAAGGGCATCCGGTAATCGACGCTGAGCACGGGCCGAGGCGGGGCCGGCTCGGGCCGGGCGGGCGCCGGGGCGTCGCCGAGATCGCCCATCGCCATCAACCCGCCAAGTCGCACGAGGTTCGGTTCTCGACGGGTGACGCGGGCGACGTCGGGGTTTTCATCAGTGAGCGGCCTGGTGAAGCGGACGCGCAGGGCGCTGGTTTCGAAGGTCTCGCCGAGGTCGACGTAGCCGTCGGCATAGGCCGGCCGCCACCAGACCGGCGGGTTCATCCCGCCGACATGCCGCCAGTGCTCGGGCGATGCGGTGAGCGGATGCGTGTCCGCGGGGCCGGTGTAGATGTCGAATTCCACGCGGTCGGCGAAGGCGTCGCGCAGGCCGATGACGCGCACCGGGCGCGGCTCGTCCCAGCGGAGCACGACCCGGGCCGGCTCGTCGGGGCTGATGGTTTTGGCCGGCCACGCGGAGAACACGCCGCCTTCCACGAGGTTCGCCACGCCGTGACGCTGACGCGCCTGCTCCGATTCAGGCGGCGGGGTCGAGGCGAAGGCGACCGCCTCGGGCGTCCAGTTGTGCAATCGCCGGTCGAGGATGAGAAGTCCGGGCAACTCGCCGCGCCACGCGCCCGTCTTGTCCTCCGGCCGCCGGCGCGTGAGGCGGATCGCCCAAGTCTCGATGTGCCGCGGCAGTGGCAGCACTCGCAGACCGGCCTGCCCCGGAACGTCCGGCACCGGGCGCCACTGCTGCTCATCGTTCACGTCGCCGGGAGCCGGGGCGTCGGAGGAGAGTGTGGCCACCTCCCAGCCGTCGCCGCCGATCAGGCAGCCGATCTCGACCGGCCGGTTGAAGGCGATGCGGATGTGCACGCGGTCGCCGCTGGTCTCGCCGGTCCGCCACCGCGTGTGCGGCCGCATCGGCCCGGCGATGTGAAGCTGTCCGTAGATCGCCTTCGCCCGGTCGGCGACGTAGAAGGGCTTGTCGTGCTTGGGAAAGGCCCGGCTGGCTTCGAGATCGATCGCGTCCTTCGGCACGGTCGACCGTACCGGCGCCGGCTCGACCGGCTGGCCGTACGCCGCGCCGCACGCCAATACACTGACCATCACCATCCACACTTGGATTCGCTGCGACATGATTGTTGTCCTTTTTACTGATTTCGCCTGATCGACTCTCGCGACCGTGGCCATGGGCCGATCCACGGAATGTATGGTACCGTTCCGCTCGCCGCTTGGCAGATGGGGCGAGGCCCGATACGTTGATCGCATACGATTCTCGACCGGCAACAGGAGATGCCAATGGACTGGCGTGAAATACACGGCCACGCGTTCGACGGAGTCCCCGTGCTCGTCACCGGCGGGGCGGGGTTCATCGGCTCGCACATGGTCCAAGCCCTCGTCCAACTCGGGGCGAAGGTCGCGGTCATCGATGATCTGTCCGGCGGCGACTGGACGAATCTCGAAGGGTTCGGCGAAGCGGTCAAGACGCGCGAGGCGTCGATTCTTGATCCCGCCGCGCTCAGCGATGCCGTGGTCGGTTGCCGCTATGTCTTCCATGAAGCGGCCCAGGGCTCCGTACCAGGCAGCGTCGAACAGCCGGCCTACTACCACGAAGTCAACGTCACCGGCACGATGAACGTGCTCGAAGCGGCGCGCGAGGCGAAGGTGCGGCGCGTCGTCTACGCCGGGTCTTCCAGCGCGTACGGCGACCCACCCGACGGCGAGACGCCGAAGGTCGAGACGATGCCGCCGTTGCCGCGCAGTCCGTACGCCTCGACCAAGCTCGCCGGCGAACATGACATGCGGGCGTGGGCGCACAGCTACGGGCTCGACACCGCGGTGCTGCGATACTTCAACATCTTCGGGCCGCGGCAGAACGCGAACTCCGCCTATGCCGCGGTCATCGCCGCCTTCGCCAGGGCCCTGCTGAACGACGAGACGGCGATGATCTTCGGCGACGGCGAGCAGAGCCGCGACTTCACCTTCGTGCACAACGCGGTGCACGCCAACCTGCTCGCCGCTCGGGCGGAGCATCCCCTCGAGGGCGAGGTGTACAACGTCGCGGTGGGGCGGCGGGTGACGGTGAACGAGCTGTACCGGAAAATGGCCGAGCAGTTGGGCCGGCCCGATGCCGAGCCGCGGTACGAGGGGCCCCGGGCCGGGGACGTGCGCCACTCCCTCGCCGACATCGACAAGGCGCGGCGTGAGATCGGCTACGAGCCGCTGGTCGATTTTGAGACCGGCCTCGCCGCGACCGTCGGGTGGTACCGGGAGAATCTGGCGTAAGCGTGGGCCGGCGGCGGACCGTCGCCAGGGGCGAACGAGTCCGCGTCAGCCGGGCGTTTGCCCGTGTGTTCCCGCCATGCCGTCGATCGCACGGGCAAGGGTGGGTCGTTCTGGATCACCGCCCCTCGCCCATGGCAAACGGAAACAGACCATGCCGACCAAACGCAACATCGCGGTCGTGACCGGCTCGCGGGCGGAGTTCGGACTGCTCGAACCGGTGATGCGGGCCGTGGACGAACACGACGGTCTGCGGCTGCAGGTCGTGGTCGCCGGGCTGCATTTCGTGACGGGAACCTGGCGGGACGTGCGCGATGCGGGGTTCGTGATCGCGGGCCGGGCGCGGATGCAGAAGCGCGACCGCACGGGACGGGCCGCTGATGTCGAGGCCCTCGGCCGCGGCGTGGCGGGTTTCGGCCGAACGTTCGCCGCGCTGAAGCCCGACGTGGTCGTCGTGCTCGGCGACCGCATCGAGCCCTTCGCCGCCGCTTCGGCGGCGAGCGTGGGCGGCGTCCGCCTCGCTCACATCCAC
>CAYFQS010000328.1:0-4485 GCA_964345245.1 uncultured Planctomycetaceae bacterium
CGTTACGGCGTCGGTACGGCGATCGGCGGGGCGGTGCCCGACTTCGAACGGGCTTCGTTCTCCTCCTCGATCAGCCGGTCGAACTCCGACGCGCTGACCGTTCGCAGGTGGCCGTCGGCGTGGAGCACGACGCGCTTGCCCGGCGTGGTCTGGCCGTCCGCGGTGAAGGCGATGATGGCGTCCGGCCTCACGTCCGCCGGCGGCGGGAGGCCGGGGTAGGCGAAGACGATGTCGCCGTACTGATAGGTCGCGTTCTCCGCCGGACCGGTGATCGGCGGCGGCGGGGCGGCCGGCTCGTTCTTCGACGCGGTCAGCGCATTGGCGGACAGATGGCCCGAGTCCACGACCTCCGCGACATGGCCCGGCCAGTCCCCGCCATGGTCTTCGCTGTAGCTGGTCATGGCGAAGTGGATGCGGTTCAGCTTGCTCGCGTCCTTGATGTGATGCGTCTGACCGATGTTGACGTTGAAATCGAACTGGCCGTCCTGGAGCAACTGCGGCAGGCCGAGGCAGGTCAGCGGCAGGAACATCCCGATCACGCCGATGGTCCCGAGAACCAGCCCCGCGATGGCCAGCCCCATTCCCTGCTGCTCGTAGCGGGGATTGTTGATCTGGGTGATGGCGATGATGCCGCACGTGATCGCCGCGATCGCCACGGGCGAACAGCAGCACCCGCCGATGCAGGTGCCGGGCACGGTGAGGATGCCGCACACCAGCGACGCGATGGCGAGCGGGCTCGTCTGCAAGTAGCGCGACGTCTGGCGGGGCTCCAGCAGGTCCGGCGGCGGCTCGGCGGAAGTCTCTGCGCCGACTTCGTCGGATACGTCCGACGGGGCCTGCATGGTCCGGCCGCAGTGACCGCATCGCACCGTCCAGCCGGCGTGGCGGGTGGACAGGTCGTTCGGCCCGCCGCAATGGGGACACACGATCCGCGCCATCGTCCGGCAGCGTACCCGAGTTGATCACGCGCGGCCAATTGTGGCGGCCCGCCTGCCGGCGGGAGAGGTTGAAGCACCTCCGGTCGGTAACCGGTGCGTCAGCTCAAGGGATTGGTTGGCGTCTGGAGATTCGGTCCCGGCGCGGTGGGGCCGGCCGCCTCTTCGCCGCTCGCTTGCTCGAAGATGATCTGCTGCACCCGCCGCATGAGGTCGAGGTAATCCATCTGGGCGATCTGCAGCTTGCTCACCAGCGGGTTGGCGATGACCTGGTCCTGCAACTCCTGGAGCCGACGCTTCTCCGCGACCTCGATGGGCTCGTTGTTCTGCTGTTTCCGGGCGACCTTCTCCGCTTCCCGCTGATAGTCGTTGAGCAGCCGCTGGGTGTCCTGGTCGGCGTCGAACTGCTTCGACGCCTCCTGCATCTTCTTCGCGGCCTCGTGGTCGGCGATCATCGCCCCGAGGTCCTTCGCGGCCTTTTCGATGTCCGGTGTGTCGACCATGACGGTGAACTCCACGAGTGTGTTGTGCCTTCCTGTGCAGGATAGCCGGTGACGCGGACATCGACCAGAAGGCGGCTCCGGCGGCCTGGCGATCTTGATCCGGAGCCGCCGTCGGAGGGGCCTTGCATCATGACGCCCGAATCCCCGCCAGGCATCGCGGCGCTGCGTTTGGCGATGCATGACGGGGCTTGGTCCCAATCGCCGGATCACCAGATCAAACCTTCGTGATAGGATGAGGGCGCCGCCAGAGGAGAGCCCCGCATGGCCCGCAAGACTGAGCCGTCGCTGATACCCGGCGAGGTGCTGGACGGCGCCGCGAAGGCGCTGAAGGTACTCGCCCATCCGCATCGACTACGGATGGTCGAACTGCTCATGGAGCGCGAACTATCGGTGGGCGAGTTGGCGGACGAAGTCGGCCTCGCCCCGGCCGCGGTCAGTCAGCACCTGAATAACATGCGAGCCCACGGGATCGTGGAGCCCCGGCGGCGCGATCGGCAGGTCTACTACGAAGTGACCAACCCCAACGCGCGGAACCTGATCGCGTGTCTGCGGCGGTTCGGGTGTGGGTGAATGGGGGCTGGGGAATCAAGGGGTCGAATCCGGGGGCGCATCCGGGGCTTCGCGGGCGGCGGACGCCGCCCGGCTCAGCCCTCGGCTTCTCCAGTTGTTTCAGCCCTCGGCTTCTCCAGTCTGTCTCAGCCCTCGGCTTCTCCAGCGGATGCTGGCCGTCTCAGCCCTCCGCATGGTTTTCATTCGAGCTTGGATTCGTCGATGGTCGCAAGGTTGAGTTCGCGGCGGAGTCGGTTCCGGGGAAGGAAGCGCAGTGAGCGTAGCAGGATTTTTCTCGCCGGTTTTAAAAATACGCTTGCATCGTCCGCGTTTGTGGGGCATACTTAAAGCATCGTGCCCCGAGCGGGCAAGCGCAAATCGATGGTCGCATATGGGATCCGACTGAACCTATCGGATAGATGGGAGAGGATACAGTGATTAGTCAGAACGGACAAATGAGAGTCGCGACTGCTCTGGTGGTGGGCGTTGTGGGCCTTGCCGGCACCGCCGATGAGACCTGCGCCTCGATGGTGAATATCGCCTCGGGCAAGCCGGCCACCGCGTCGTCGTGGCTTGGGAACGATGATCGCTGGGAACCGGGGCATGTGACCGACGGGGAGGTGATGGACGTGCGCGGCACGACCTGGCTGCTGTCCAACAGGACCGCGGGATGGGTCCGCGTCGACCTGGAGCAGGAGTACTTCGTCACCGAAGTGCGCGTGCTGAACACGAGGAATCATCCGAACGGCGACCGGTCGACCAAGGACTACCGGATGTGGCTGTCCGACTTCGCCTCGTCAAGCCTGGGCGATTACGGTACGCCGACCGAGTCCGCCCAATTCCCGGACGACCGCGAGAACCAGCCGCCCCTTACGTGGCACACCTATGACTATTCCGGCGATCCGATCCGGGCCAGCTACGTGACGGTGAGCGTCGATACGTGGTGGGGCGCGAGCGGTGGGATCGGCGAGATCGAAGTTGACGGGTTCGTCCCCGAACCGGCCACGCTGGCGCTGCTGGCGTTGGGCGGCGCGATGGTCGCAAGCCGGACCGGAGCGAAGCGCAGGTCCGGATGCTCCGGCGCCGAGGTAGAGGCGTGATCCCGAGCTTCGGTCGGCGCCCCGCCCTGCGCTTCGGCTTGGGTGGATTCAGTCCGCCACCCTGATCTGCGCCTTGACGCTGGTTGGCGGCATGTCCACGGCGAAATCGAACGCCTGCTTGCTCTCCGCAAAATCGAAGGTATCGGTGATCAGCGGCTTGACGTCGATGCGGCCGCCCTCCATCAACGCCAACGCCCGCGGATACACGTGGGCATAGCGGAAGATCGTCTCGATGCGGGCTTCTTTGACCTGGGCCCCGACCACGTCGAACTGCACCGGCTCGACCGGCATGCCGACCCAGATCACCGCCCCGCCCGGACGCAGCGGCTCGAACACGGTCGCCGCCACCTTCGGGGAGCCCGAGCATTCGAATACGAGGTCGGCACCCCAGTCGTCGGTCATCCGCATGACCACGTCCGCGAGGTTCCGGTCCGTGACGTTGACCGGCTCGATCGCGCCGAGTTCCGAGGCGAGGTCGAGCTTCGGCTGCACCACGTCCGACATCACCACCTTCGCGCAGCCGCCGGCGAGGGCGGCGAGGGCGGTGACCATCCCGATCGGCCCGGCGCCGATCACCACCGCGAGGTCGCCGGGCTTGATCCGCGCCTTGTTCGTCGCTTGCATGCCGACGGCGAGCGGCTCGACCATCGCCCCCTCGGCGAAGCTCACGTTGTCCGGCAACCGGAAGGTGAAGTCCGCCGGGTGGATCACCTCCGGCCGCAGCACGCCGTGCACCGGCGGCGTGGCCCAGAACCGCACCGCCGGGTCGAGGTTGTACATCCCGAGCCGCGAGGCCCGGCTCCGCGGATCGGGCACGCCCGGTTCCATGCACACACGGTCGCCTTCCCGGAGATGCTTCACCTCGTCGCCCACTTCGACCACCGTCCCCGCCGCCTCGTGGCCGAGGATCATCGGGTCCTCCACGACGAAGGGGCCGATGCGGCCGTGCGTGTAATAATGCACGTCGCTGCCGCAGATGCCCACGGTGTGCAGCTTGATCCGCACGTCGCGCGGGCCGAGCGTCTCGCCCGGATCGATCTCGCGAATGTTCAGTGAACGGTCGGGTTCGAGTACGAGGGCTTCCATGGCGACGGGCTCCGGGCGGGGAGACGGACCGCGATGGAATGTTATGGCACCGAGCCGATACGCTCAACGACGGGGCGGGCGCATGATGGATTTCGCAGCAGGCGCTCCCCCGCTGCGAGTTTCACTCGCGATTTGGGAAAGGGGAAAGCTTGGGGGGCCATGGCGGAGCCACCCGGCTCTGCATTACGGCCCGCGGTTGACCGCTTCCAATCGGCCGTGCAGCCAGGCGAGGGTGTCCCGGGCGGCGCTGGTGAGTCGCTCGTCGCTGGGTTGGATGTTGGCGAGCTGCTCGTAAACCTCCCGGGCCCGGCG
>CAYFQS010000329.1:0-4475 GCA_964345245.1 uncultured Planctomycetaceae bacterium
GCCGCCCCCTGGCCAACGCCGCATGAAAATCCACCTACTCAACCCGGATGCACCCATGTGCATGTGGGCGCCGAAGCGCCCGGTCGCGACGGGAACCACCCCGCGGCACTGCCCGGCAAGCTCCTGAAACATGGCCGACGCCCGCTCGGGCGGCGCCGCGTCGGTATAGCTCGGCCGGGTGCCCTTGTTGGTGCGTCCGGCGACGGTGAAGTTCGGGATCAGCAGCAGCCCGCCGCCGATGTCGGCCACGCTGCGGTTCATTCGGCCTTCGTCATCCTGGAAAAGGCGCAGGCCAGGGAGCTTTCCGGCCATCCACTTCACGTCATCCCCGCCGTCCCTTTCAAAGACGGCTAGGTAGACGACCAGCCCGCGATCGATGCGGCCGACCACTTCACCATCGACGCTGACGGACGCTTCACCTGATCGACACACCACAGCCCGCATGGCGGCTCCTTTCGCGAGTCACTATGGTAACGCCGCATCGATGACACAAGCGGCTGAATCCCGGTCCGCCCCTGTTCCGCTGCGCGGCGCAGGTTATGGCGGGGCCGGCTCCCCCGTCCGGGGCGCTTGACGTAACCGGCGTAACCGGGGACAACCTATCGCGGTCAGGAAAGGATCTCATCATGATCAAATGCATCAGCTACTGGTCCATGCCGCGGGGCGGCAAGTGTCCGTTAAGCGAAGCCCTGGAGCGGGCGAGCGCGGCGGGCTTTGAAGGCATCGAACTCTGCATCGGTCCCGGCGACGTGGTGAACGGCGATCTCACGGCCCAGCAGTGCGACGAAATCCGCCAGGCGGTGGATGCGGCCGGGCTTGTCGCCGAGACGGTGGCGAGTGGGATGAGTTGGGCCACGAACCCCACGAGCGACGACGCGGACACTCGGCAGAAGGCGATCGACCTGCACGCCGATGCCCTCCGCCGCACCGGCGATCTCGGCTGCCAGGCGATGCTCATGGTGCCCGGCGTCGTCGGCGGGCCCATCGGCGACGAGGTCGTCCGCTACGACCGGGCTTTAGACCGGGCCGAGCAGGCCGTCGAGGCCCTGCTGCCCGTAGCCGAACAGGCCGAAGTCGACCTCTGCCTCGAGAACGTGTGGAACGGTCTGTTCTACTCGCCCGTCGAATTCGCCGCCTTCGTCGACCGGTTCGGCAGCGAGCGGCTCGGGGTTTACTTCGACGCCGGCAACCTGATCGGCATCCACCAGCACCCGCCGCACTGGATCGAACTGCTCGGCGAGCGCATCAAGCGGGTCCACATCAAGGACTTCCGCTCGGACTTCGGGGCCGGTCAGTTCGGCTTCTGCGATCTGCTCGAAGGCCAGGTCCCGTGGCCGCAGACAATGCGGGCCCTGCGGCAGATCGGCTACGACCGGACCGTGGTGGCCGAGATGATGCCCTATCGGGACGACCTGCTGCTGAAAACGCGGCAGGCGATGGATGAGATTTTCGAGATGACCTGAATTGCCGCCGCAGGCACGGCCGGTGAAGGAAACCCCCATGGCCCGACCGATCAGCAAAGTCGCCCCCGGCTGGTGGGACTACACCACACTGGACGCCGAACTGCTCGCCGACGCGGCGAAGCTGACCGCCGAGGATATCGAGCAGCTCTCGCGGCCGGGGTTCGAGGTCCGCATGTACGACACGCTCGCCGAGCTGTTCCTCGCCGAGGCGCTGGAATACGTCGACGCGTGGCGGCAGTCGTCGGCGGACAACCCCGCCGGCATCTGCGGGCCGATCGGTCCGACCGAGCAGTTGCCGCTCGTGGCCCGGATCGTCAATGACCTGGACCTCGACGTACGGGCGGGCCACTTCTGGGGCATGGACGAGTGGATCGAGAACGGCGAGCCGGTGCCGGAAACACACCCGCTGAGCTTCGCCCGGGCGGATCGGGAGCTCTGTTTCAACCGCATCCGCGATGAGCTGCGCATGCCGGACGAGCAGATTCACTTCCCCGTGGGCGATCTCGATGAGTACTCGAAGCGTTACGACGACGTGCGATGCGTGGTGATGCAGGGCGGCCAGGGCGAGGTGAAGCACTGGGCGTTCAACGACCCGCCGAAGCGCGCGGGCGAGTTTGTCGACGCCCCGCCTTCGCCTGAGGAATACCGCAAGCTGAAGACGCGCGTGACCGACCTGCACCCGCTGACGCTGATCCAGAACGCCCGCACGTCCGGCGGCGGGCGGGTGGACATGGTGCCGGCCAGGGCCGCGACCGTCGGCCCGGTCGAAACGTGGAAGGCCGACTGCGTGAGCGTCTGGCACCCCGGCTACCACGACAACCCGATGGGCCTGCGGTTGACTTCGCTGATGATCAGCAAAAAGGTGCCCGACGTGTCGGTGCCGATGTCGCTGCTCGCGGACCATCCGAAGGTGCGCTTCAGCTTCTACCGCCGCGGCATCGGCGCCTGCGAAGCGGAGATGCACTGATCCTCAAGCGCGGCAGGGTTCAGCGAGCACGGACGACATCGGGCAATCGACCGAACGCGACCCGCCGGGCGATGTGACCGCCACGACGTCCGTGAACCAGACTGGCCCGAACAGACCACGAGATGACATGAAAGCATTGCGACTCAGCGGCAATCCGATGATCACGCCGAACACGCCGGGAGCCGATGAGCGGATGGGCGAGAACATCAATGGTCCGTCGCTGATCCGCGCGCCGCAGTGGCTGGCCAGCCCCCTGGGCAAGTACTACCTGTACTTCGCCCACCATCGCGGGACGTACATTCGCCTCGCTTACGCCGACGACCTCGAAGGGCCGTGGCGGATTCATCCGCCCGGCACGCTTTCGCTGGAGCAAACGAATCTCGCCGGTCACATCGCCTCGCCCGACGTTCATGTCGACCATGAAAACCGGCGACTGGTCATGTACTACCACGGCAACCGCGGCGAAAGCGGCGGGACGGAAGGTCAGCCCACGCAGCGGGCGACGTCCGCGGACGGGCTCAACTGGCAGACCAACGGGGTGAATCTCGGTCCGTTCTACTTTCGCGTGTTCCAGCACGGCGGATGGTACTTCGCGCTGGCCCACAGCGGCCGACTGCTGCGATCGCGCGATCCGGCAACACCCTTCGAAGAGCGCGACGAGGTGATGTACGACGGCGAGCCCGGCCGCGTGCGCCATTGGGCGGTGCACGTGGAAGGCGATACGGGGCACCTGTTCTTCAGCCGCTGGTACGAGGCGCCCGAGCACATCCTCTACGACACGATCGACCTGACCCGGCCGTGGACGGAGTGGCGGATCACGAATCCGTCAAGTCTGCTCAAGCCCGAGTACGACTGGGAGGGCGCGAACCTGCCGATCAAGCCGTCCTACATGGGCCCGGCGAACGAGCCGCTGCACGAACTGCACGATCCCGCGGTCTTCGTGGAGGACAATGCGTGGTATCTGCTGTATTCCGTCGCGGCGGAGCGCGGCATTGCGATCGCACGTCTCCAACGTGACTGAGGCCCCCAGTGCGCAACGTGCTCCGAAATAACGGGATCGACGTGTCGGGATAACTTCCAAAAAACCGCCCATTTTCCTTGTTTGTCCGGCATGCGCGGGTACAATTCCAAGAGTGCCGCTGACAGTGCTCGGGAGTTAAGCTGTCAGTCGGCTTGGGGAAGATCACAACTTTAAGAGGGTAAGACCCTTGGCATCCACCAAACTCGGGAGAAGGTGGCGACGCAACCGGCGGCATCGTCCCACGTTCGTTGAACCGCTCGAACCGCGTCTGCTGCTCAGCGGCGCACACGACATGGCCCTGCTCGGCGCGATCGAGTCCGCCCTGAGCCCGAGCAACCCGCAGGGGCTCAGTGAATGGATCGATGACCTGCGAGATGATCAGCTCCTTGGCGCCGACGCCCCCCTCGCTGGAGACTGGGCGTCCAATCTGGACCTTCTGGGCGAGGTTGACGGCTTGCTCGAGCAGGTCCCCGGCGGCGCCACGTCATTGAACAACCTGACCGGTTCCCTCGACGCGATTGATGCGATCACCGTGCGCGGCGAGCGCGACCAACTCGACCGTCTCGAAATCGACCTGTCCCTCGAGCCGGTCACCACCCTCAGCGTCGACGTGCAATCGGACTTCGAGGATGTCGACCTTTCCGTGACGGGGACGCTCGACGCGACGGTGCGCCTACACTTCGACCTGACCATGGGCGCTTACTGGGACGGATCGCTCAACAGCGGAGCGGGCGGCGCGGTGTTCTTTCTCGACGGGACGCAGGACGCACTCAACGCCACGCTGGAACTCGGCCGGGAGAACAGCGATCCCGAGCAGAACCTGCGCGACGTGTCGCTTTCCTCGCTCGCCACGCTCTGGGGCCGGCCGATCACCGTGGACTCCGCGGCGGCGGAAGGAACGCTGCAGTACAACCTCGACCTCGACGACACGGACGCCGAGCACACTCTTGCCGAACTGCACGCCGGGCCGGTCACCGATCGCGTCTCACTGGCCGGCGGCGAGCCGACGGAAACAATCACCCCC
>CAYFQS010000330.1:0-2950 GCA_964345245.1 uncultured Planctomycetaceae bacterium
GATGCGCCGCGCTGCCTACTTGATGGTGACTTCCCTGCCCGTCTCGGCGGAGCGATAGATGCCGTCGATCATCTTCTGGACCATCTGGCCGTGCTCGGCGGGGGATTCCGACGGCTTGCCGTAGAGGGCGGTCTCGACGAATCCGCGCATCTTCCGGTCGAACTGGTCGTTCGCGCCGAAGTGGCCGAGTTCGCTGTTCGTCATCGAACCGTAGGTGTCATGGAAGATCGCCGGCGGGTCCCACTGGCAGCCGCCTTTCCGGCCCATCAGCTTCCAGTTCCAGATGTTCTTTTCGATGTGGGCGGCGAAGGCGACCTCGACCTGCATGATCGCCCCGGTCTCGAAGCGGATCTGCCCGACGGCCAGGTCCTCCACGGTGTAGGTCTTGTAGTCCCAGTCGGGCCACTGGCAGGCGACGTTGCACGGCTGGTTGCCGATGTTGGTGAAGACGGACCCGCTGGCGGCAACGGGCTTGGGGCAGCCCATGACGTAGTGGGCCATTTCCATGATGTGCACGCCGATGTCGATCATGGCCCCGCCGCCCTGCATGTCCTTGCGGCCGAACACGCCCCAGTTGGGGATGCCGCGGCGGCGCAGGGCCTGGCACTTGACGAAGTAGATGTCGCCGAAGGCCCCGTCGTCCGCCGCTCGCTTGAGGGCCTGCGTCGCCGGGTGAAAGCGATACTGGAAGCCGATCACCAGCGCCCGGTCGTTCTTCTTCGCCGCGTTCAGCATCTTCTCGCCCTCGGCGGGATTCATCGCCAGCGGCTTCTCCACGAAGACGTGGCAGCCGGCGTTCAGCGCGTCGATCGCCGCCGGGGCATGGAGGAAGTTCGGCGTGCACACGCTCACCGCGTCCAGCTCCTCCTGCTTGAGCATCTGCTTCCAGTCGCTGTAGTGCTTCTCGATGCCGAACTTCGTGGCCACCGCGTTCAGGGCGTCCTGATTCGGATCGGACGCGGCGACGAGTTCCACGTCATCCATCGCCGCGAAGCGGGGCATCTGCTGGTTCTGGGCGATGCCGCCGCCACCGATGAACGCCAGGCGCAGGGTCTTCGGCTTGGACCCGGAAGCGGACTTCGCGGCGGATTTCTTCGTGGACTGCTTGGCCATGGGGACCATCTCCTGGGGGGACGAAACGCGGTATTGTGACCAGGCCGCCCGGCGAATGCAAGATCAGCTCTCGGGGCGCCACTGCGGCCGCGGCGCGGCGGGGGGCTCGGCCCCGGTAACGTGGGCCACGATTCGATCCACGTGGATGTGACAGTTCTCGATGAACAGCCGGTACTCCTTCTGCGACCCGGCCGCCGCCGTGCCCGCGACGTATACGCCCGGCACGTTCGTCTCCATCGTCAGCTCATCGTGCACCGGCGTCCGCTCGTCGCCGATCAGTTCGATGCCCGCCTTTTCCAACAGCGTGGTGTCCGAGGTGTAGCCGGTCATGAGAAGCACGGCGTCGGCTTCGACGTCGAACTCGTCGCCTCGCTCCACGTGACGCAGTGTCACATGCGTCGGCGTGATCCGGACCGGGGCGGTGCGCAGGTAGCCGTCGATCTCCCCCCGGCGAATGCGGCCTTGCAGTTCCGGCAGGAGCCAGTACTTCACGTGTTCGGGATTGAACTCCCCCCGGCGATAGCTGATGCCCACATGGGCGCCGATATGCCACGATCGCAGCGCCGCCTCCACGGCCGAGTTCTTCCCGCCGATCACCAGCAACCGTCGGCGAAAGAATTCATGCGGCTCATCGAAGTAGTGGCTCACGTGCGGCAGGTCTTCGCCCGGCACGCCGATCTTCCGGGGCAGGTGCATGTCGCCCACCACCAGGGCGATCCGGTTTGCCCGATAGTGGTGTTCGCCGTTGTTGCGCCTGGTGTGCAGCACAAAGCCGCCGTCGTCGCGCTCGATGTTCTCCACCGCCTCGAAGGTGCGTATGTCGAGATCGAAGGTCCGGACGACCTGCCGCAGATATGCCATGTACTCCTCGCGAGTGGCCTTCTGCTGGTCGACGGTCTGGATCGGCACGCCGGCGATGCAGATGCGGTCGTTTGAGCTGAAGAAGTGCATTTGCTTCGGGAACCAGCTCATCGTCTGGGCGACCTGGCCCTTGTCGAAGTGCAGGTAGTCGATCCCGCGCTTCTTGAGGGCCAGGGCGAGTTCGAGCCCGATGGGCCCGGCTCCGATGATGGCGATCTCGACCTGCTGCATGAGGACGGAATCATAGACCGGCCGCGGGTCCCGGGTGGTGCGTGCGCAGCCGATTGATCCGGCGGCGCGGCGTAGGTCAGTCGCGTTTGCGTTACGCCATCGCCTTCGCTTGCACGTCGATCACCACGTCGCACACCGATCGCAGGACTTCGACGGGCGTGCCCATCGCGTCGATCTCGGTCACGAGCGACTGATCGTAATGCTCGAGCACCGGGCGGGTCTCGTCGTGGTAGACGCGAAGGCGGTTGCGGATCACGTCTTCCTTGGCGTCGTCCGGTCGGCCGCTCTTGAGCGCCCGGCCGCGAAGCCGCTCGACCATCTTCGCCTCGTCCGGGGCCACGAGGTGGAGAATCCGCAGCGGTTCGATCACGCCGTCGAGCACCTCCGCCTGGCCCACGGTACGCGGCAGGCCGTCAAGGATCAGGATGTCGCCCGACGGGTCGTACTCCCCGGCGTCGACCTTGTCCTTGAGATGCTGCGAGCAGATTTTGATCGTCAGGTCGTCGGGGACGAGTTCACCCTTGGTCGAATAGGACAGGAACGTCTTGCCGAGTTCGCTTTTCTTGTCGAGTCCGCGGAACACGTCGCCGGAGGAGACGTGGAAGAATCCCGGCAGGTGGCCGAGGGTTTCGCCCTGGGTGCCTTTGCCCGATCCGGGCGGTCCGAACATCAGCAATGCGCGGTAGCGGTCAGCCACGTCGGTGCTCCTTATGGTGTGGCGTGAGAAGCCGATTCACGGGCCGCC
>CAYFQS010000330.1:3050-4466 GCA_964345245.1 uncultured Planctomycetaceae bacterium
CCGCGGGCGGGCGTTTGAGCATTCGGTCATCCGGGCGTTGATTCGGCGATTCGGGTTTCGGGCTTCCCGGGTTCACGTCAGCAAGTGCTCGAGGTCCTCGCGGGACAAGGTTCGCAAGATGTTCTCGTTGCCGCCGACGATGGCGTCGGCGATCTCCTGCTTGCGCTGCTGGAGTTCGATGATCCGCTGCTCGACGGTGTCCTGGCAGATGAGGCGATAGGCGAAGACCGGTCGTGTCTGGCCGATGCGGTGGGCCCGGTCGATCGCCTGCTGCTCCACCGCGGGGTTCCACCAGGGGTCGAGGATGAACACGTACTCCGCGGCGGTGAGGTTGAGCCCGAGCCCGCCCGCTTTGAGCGAGATCAGGAACAGTGGGCAGTCGGGATCGGTCTGGAACCGCTCCACGCGCTGCTTGCGGTTGCGGGTCTGGCCGTCGAGGTACTCGTACGTGATCCCGCGGCTGTCGAGGCGTTGGCGGATCAGGGCGAGCATCGAGGTGAACTGGCTGAAGACCAGGGCCTTTGCTCCCTCGTCGATGATCTCGTCAACCTGCTCCATGAGCGTGTCGCTCTTGGTGCTCGGGGCGTCGGCCCGCTTCTGGTCGATCAGGGCCGGGTGACAGGCCGCCTGCCGCAGGCGGAGCAGGGCTTCGAGCACCGCCATGGCGTTGCCGCCGATGCCGCGCCGGCCGATCTTGTTCATCAGGGACGAACGGTAGTGCTGACGCAGCTCGTCGTAGATTTTCCGCTGCGGCGGTTCCATCTCGCAAGCGATGGTCTGCTCGGTCTTCTCCGGCAGGTCGGCGAGCACCTGTTGTTTCGTGCGGCGGAGGATGAACGGTCGCAGGACCTGTCCGACCTGCTGGGCGAGCTCAACGTTGCGGGCGTTGCGCTGCCCGCCGCGGATGAGATCCTGGAACTTCGCCGTCGCCCCGAGGAAGCCCGGGTTCAGGAACTCGAAGATCGACCACAGGTCGCCGATGTGGTTTTCGACCGGCGTGCCGGTGAGGGCGAGGCGGTGACGCGTCCGCAGCAGCCGGGCCGCCTTCGCCCCCTGCGACGACGGGTTCTTGATCGCCTGGGCTTCGTCGAGCACCACGTAGTCGAACTCGCACTCGGCCAGTTCCACCGCGTCGCGCCGCAGCAGACCGTAGGACGTGACCAGCACGTCGAACTCATCGAGCTGATCGCGCAGGGCGTGGCGTTCGGTGCCGCTGTAGGCCACGACCCGCAGTTCGGGTGTGAACCGCCGGGCCTCGTCGACCCAGTTATACACCACTGACTTCGGCGCGATCACCAGCGCCGGACGATGGGGACGGTCTTCGCCGGACTCCGCGGCGACCTCCGGATGGTACCAGCGGTCGAAGAGCGCGAGGACCTGGATCGTCTTTCCGAGGCCCATGTCGTCGGCCAGGAT
>CAYFQS010000331.1:0-4451 GCA_964345245.1 uncultured Planctomycetaceae bacterium
TCCGTGGCGTGGGCCTGTCATGAGGTCCATAAGCGACGTGAAAGTCAAATGCGATGGCCTTCGCAGACGGGGCGGACCGGATCGGGTCCCGCCGTGGAAGGCGAAGTTTCGCGAGGCGAGGCGGCCTCGGCGCTCCTGGTGATTTGGCAGTGAATTCATCCGGGCGGGACGCCACGCAATCCGGGAGGAGTGAAACCGGGGCGGATCGTTTCGGCCGCACCGATCCGCCGCTAGGATAATGGTCCCCACAGCCGTGTGACAAAGGACATTGGACATGACGCATACCGCGTTGGACTGGACCGAATCCATCGGGGCGACGTATCCGCGCGCCCTGATCACCGTGGACGCCGGGGACGCGGTCGCGGTGCGCGACGCCGAGCGCGGGGCTGTGTACGGCGTGCAGCGAGCGCCGCGCATGGGGTTCGATCCCGAGGGCGACGGCGAGGTCGCGCTGATCGTGGCGGACGTGACGCCCGCGGGGCGCCTGAAGCTCGAATCGACCGACACGCCGGCCGATGCGGGCGAGGTCATCCGCGTCGAGCCGGACGAATCAACGGGCGGCCGGCTGATCGTCAACGGCCGGCTCGCGGTGCGTTTGCCCGCGGACGGCTGGGTCGAGCAGCCCTTTCCGGGACCGATTCTCGGCATGCAGCGGGCCGGCGGCGAATGGTTCGGCCGCATGACCCTCGTCGACGCGCCGTGGCGCGGATACGTGGCGACCACGATCGAATCTGTCGGCCCCGCCTTCGTGCAGTGGAAGACCGAGTATCACTGGGGCAGCGACGGCGGGCACCGCTTTCGGGCGCGATGGGCGGCGGGCAGCGATACGCTCCGCATCGAGGAAGAGGCCTTCGAAGACAGCGATGCGGCGATCGAGTGGTTTCCCTTCGGCGAGAAGCCCGCCGACGCGTGGTGCGGCGGCGGCGGAGAACACACCCGGCCCATGGAGCGGCTGACGTATGACGCCCTGCCCGAAGCCCGGCGCGAGCGGGGGCGGCGCGTCATCGACTACCTCAGCCACATCGGATACTTCAACCAGTGGAACCTGGCGTGGGTGGGCTTCACCCCGGCGGGCGGCGACTCGCCGGACGACACGTTTGTCGGCGCCTTCTCCGGCTGGGCCAGTCGCTGGCGGCGACGCGGTCGCGTCCGGATGGCCGCCGTGGCCGACGACGAGGCCGGCGACCTGCTGCGAATGCCGGTGCGCGAGGGCCGGCGAATCTGGGGGCTCGTGATCACGACCCGCGAAGCGGCGGCGGCGGATGACCAGGACCGCCGCACGCTCCTGAACCGGCGGAAGACCCAGTGCTCCGATCTGGCCCCGGATAAGGTGCGGCACTGGGAACTCAACGCCCCCGACGCCCCGCGCCGGCCGCGGCTGGTCAGCGACGACGACCTGCGGGGCGTCGCGGATCGGCTGGCCGGCGAACAGCGGATCGCCCAGGCCCTGCGGGATGTCCTGGCGAACGGCGAGCCGGCCCACCGGACGCATTTTCCCGCGGCCCTGTGGGCGGGCGATGAGCCGGCCATGCAGGCCGCGGTCCCCGGCCTGCGCCGCTTCGCCGACCGCGTGCTCCAGCGCGCCGCCGACGGCGGGTACGAGTGCCTGGTCATCTTCGACGGTCGCACGGCCAAGGCCCTCGCCCATCCCCTCGACGCGTTGTGGGCGCTCGGCCTGATCGAACCGGACGATTACCGCTACGTCAGCCGCGCGATGCTGTTGCTGGGCTACATCTTCGCCGACCCGGATTACTGCTTTTACGAGGACTTTCAGCCGCACCTCGCCGATCCTGCCGAGGGCATCGCCGAGGCGATGAAGGACGACATGGGCGGCGCTCCCAATCCGCCGAACTTCGCCAGTGAGTTTTTCACCACCACCGGGGTGGTGGCCGAGCTCTACCCCGACCACCCGATGCACGCGACCTGGCGGCAGTGGGCGATGGACCGGCTCGACGATTTCTTCAACGTGTTCTTCTCCGACGACGGGACGTATTGCGAATCGATCAACTACCACACGCACGGGTTCAACGAGATTCTCTGCCATATCTATGCCCTGTGGCGGAATGGCGTGCGGGACTACTTCGCCGAGCCGACCACCCGCGGTACGTACGAACATTTCCTGCAGCTTCAGACCCCGCCGATCCGGCAGCCGTTGCCGGAACCGAGCGGGGCCGCTGATGCTCGGACCATTCGGGCGGACGGGTTGATCGTGCCGCGCTGCGTGTTGCCCAACGATGGCAACTCGGGCAACCACGGCAGCGAGATGGACCACAAGGGGGAACTCGCCCTCGGGGCGTGGGTCTACCGGGAAACGGATCGCGAACTGGCCGGCCGACTCGCCGCCGCCTGGCGACGCAGCGGCCGCGTGATCGTCGACCATGAACACCCGCTGTTGACGCTGCTGACGATCGATCCCTCGATTGAACCGGTCGAGCTCGCGCCCGCGAGCGCCTGGCGCCGCTGGCTCGGGGTGGTCTCGAAGGCCGAGCAAGCCGGCGGCACGCCGGTCTGGTGTCTGTTCCGGGCCGGGAAAGCCACGCACCACATGGATTTCGATCAGGGCAACGTCCACCTTATGCTCGGCGACCGTGTGCTGCTCGGCGACCACGGCTACCACACCCACGACAGCGACGGGGCGAGCATCGCCGCCGCCGCGACCTGGCTGCACAATACCCTGACCTACGGTGAAGACCGCAACCTGTCGTCGGGCTACACCGGCCTCGAACGCGCCCCCGAGCCCGCGGCGGCGCACGCCGGCGACGAGTTCGACTGGTGCGTCCACCGCATCGTCAACGACAATTTCCGCGATCTCGAACGGTTGAGCTATCGCGACATGATCCCCGCGCCGCTCACCGTGCACGTGCGGCACTACCTGTTCGTGAAGCCGGACTACATCGTGCTGTGGGACACCTTCGAGGCGGCGCACGGGCCGAGCACGTACTGGCTGCACCCCTGGCAGCCGATGGAGCAGGTCGATGCCGGCCGGTTCCGGGCCGGCCAGGTCGGCGAACCGCATCTCGCGGTGGAGATGCTCGCGCCCGCCGAGCCGCGGGTGGTGGAAAACGCCCGGCGGGGGCCGCTGTGGAGCTTCGCGGTGACCGCCCCCGCCGGCGAGCCGTACCTCACGCTGCTCGTGCCGCAGGTGAACGATCGCGAAGTGCGGGGCGGGTTCGACCCGTCCACCCGCACGCTCACCGTCACCGGCGCCGACATCGACGACCGCATCGTCCTCCCGCCCGCCGGTTCCGCGGACGACCTGCCGCGCATCGAGCGCCGGTAGCGGAATTCGGATTTGGTGATTTGCGGGTCTGGCGATCTGGCGATCTCGTGATCGCCGGCCGATCGTCGCTACTCCAGCATCTCGCCGAACGCCGTGTCGAGATCGGGATGGCGGAATACGAAGCCCTCGCGGCCAAGCACGTCGGGCACGGCCCGGACGGAGGCGAGCAGCATCTCGTCCGCCGCGTCCTTGCCGAGGGCGAGGCGAAGGGCGAAGCTCGGGGCGGGCAGAACCGCCGGGCGACGCAACGCCGAGCCGAGCCCCCGGGCGAAGGTCCGGTTCGTCACCGGCGAGGGAGCGGTCATGTTCACCGGCCCGCGAACCTGCCGGGCCTTGATCAGCCATCGCACCGCCCGCACCACGTCTTCGAGGGTCACCCAACTCATGTACTGCGAGCCGGCGCCGAGCGGCCCGCCGAGCCCGAGCCGGAAGATCGGCAGCATCATCGCCAGCGCCCCTCCCGCCGGAGACAGCACCACGCCGAGGCGCAGGTTCACCACGCGGATGTCGGCGAAGCTCGCCGGCTGCGTCGCCTTCTCCCACTGCTCGGCGGTCCGGGCGAGGAACCCCTCGCCCGGAGCGGATTGCTCGGTAAGCACCTCCTCGCCCCGGTCCCCGTAATAGCCCACCGCCGAGGCGCAGATGAAAAGTTGCGGCGGGCGGGTCATCTCCGCCATCGATTCGGCGAGCAGCCGCGTGCTTTCCACCCGGCTGTCGTGGATGCGCTGCTTCTTCGCTTCGGACCAGCGCCCGAGGATCGGCTCGCCGGCGAGGTGGATCACGATGTCCGTGCCTTCGAGCACGTGCCGCGGCAGGCGGTCTTCACCGGGGGCCCAGACCGCGAGCGAGCCGAGCGGCGCCCCGCCGGGCGCGGCGATCCGCGTGCCGGGGCGCACGAGGCGGCGAACGAAATGCCCCTCGCCGTTGAGCCGGCGAAACACCGCGTTGCCGATGAGTCCCGTCGAACCGCTGATCAGCACGTGCATGGCGTGGTCTCCGTTGGCGACCGGCCGGGGAAGCCGGCGGGCGTGCGGGCATTGTAGAACAAAGCGACCGAGCATCGAAGCAGAAAAGGTGTCAGGATGATTTCTTGTGGTGGGGCCGGGGCGGGGCGGTTCATCGGGACGCGAATCGGGGCATGATGACAAGGGAGCATGCGATTCTTCAGCGG
>CAYFQS010000332.1:0-4430 GCA_964345245.1 uncultured Planctomycetaceae bacterium
TGGTGAATCGGGCCCGGGAGCGGGGCTTCAGGCCGCTGCCGTCAGACGCGGGAGATGTACGAGCCGTCCTCGGTGTTCACGCGGATCATCTCGCCGTTCTCGATGAACGGCGGCACGCGGGTCTTCAGGCCGGTCTCGAGCTCCGCTTCCTTGAGCTGGTTCGTGGCGGTCGCGCCCTTCACCTGCGGGGCGGTATCGGTGACCTCCAGATCCACCGCGGCCGGCAGATCCACCGACACCGGACGGCCCTCGAACATGAGCACCGTCACCGCCGTGTTGGGCTTGAGATACACCATCTGATCGCCGATCAGGTCGTTCGGCAGCGTGATCTGTTCGTAGTCCTCCTGGTCCATGAAGATGTGACCGGCCGCGTCGGAGTAGAGATACTCCATGTCGCGACGGTCGAGGTCAACCTGTTCGACCTCTTCGACCGCACGGAGCCGCTTTTCCTGCATGTTGCCGCTGGTGACGGACTTGATTTTGGTCTGGACGTAAGCCGGGCCCTTGCCGGGCTTCACGTGTTCGGTCTTGACCGCGATCCACAGGTCGTGATCGAGCTTGAGAGCCATCCCGGGTTTCAGTTCGTTGGCGCGCACGTGCACACTCCTGGGTTTCGTAAGGTTGCGTTCCGCAAAGGCGGGGCATGATATCACCTCGCGACAGGCCGGCCAACGCCTCCCCCCGGCCCGCCTCGCTTCAGCGAGTGCGGGGCCTTGATCGTCACCCGTCCACGCCCCGCTGAAGCGGGGCCGCGTCTCACGACGCTTGCGCCCGAACGAACTCCACCGCCCGCTCCGCCGCAGCACCCACTTCCACCATTTCCGCCTTCTCCGCCGTCCGCGCCTTGAACTCGACCTCGCCGTTCTTGAGCCCCTTGTCGCCGATGGTGATCCGCAGGGGGATGCCGATGAGGTCGGCGTCCTTGAACTTCACGCCCGGCCGCTCCTCGCGGTCGTCGAGCAGCACGTCGATGCCCGCCTCTTCGAGCCGGCCGTAGAGGTCGTTGGCCACCTCGCACGCCTCGCCTTCGTACTTGATCGGCGTGATGAGCACGTGGTACGGCGCGATCGCCATGGGCCAGATGATCCCGTTGTCATCGTGACCGGCGTCCATCTCGATCGCCGCGGCGATGATCCGGTTCACCCCGATCCCGTAGCAGCCCATGATCGGGTGGAACTCGGTGTTGTCCTCGGTCAGCACCGTCACGTCGAGAGCGTCGGTGTACTTCGTGCCGAGCTTGAACACGTGGCCCACCTCAATGCCCTTGCGCTCGTGCAGCGTCCCTTCCGACCGCGCCGAGGGATCGCCGTCCACCGCGTTGCGGAGGTCGGCGACGACCACGTTGGAGGCGGCGACCCGATCGAGCACGTCACGCTGCCAGTGAAAGTGCTTCACGTGGTAGTCGACCTTGTTCGCCCCGGTGACCCAGAACTGATCGACCGCGGCGTCGGGGTCGACGTAAATCACGTCCGCTTTGCCGACGTGCGGACCGACGAACCCGATGGCGAACCCGGCGGACTGCGCGTTCGCTTCTTCAGCCATCCGCAATTCCCAGGCGCCGGCCGCGTTTTTGAGCTTGCCTTCGTTCAGGTCGTGATCGCCTCGCACCACGGCGACAAGCCACTTGCCGTCCGCCTGGTACACCAGCGTCTTCAGCATGTTCTGCGGCTTGAGCTTGCTGCCCTGGTCCTTCTTCCAGAAGGCGCACACGTCCTCGATCGACTTGCAGCCGGGGGTGTGCACTTCCTCCAGGTCGCTCGTCGGGTCGCCGGCGTCGAGCGTCGCGCTCGCCTGCGGTTCACGGCTGAACGCCGCGAAGGCCTTCGACACCGCCCGCGTGCCGATCTCGCACTTCTCGACGTTCGCCGCGTAGTCCGAACCGTCGTCGGAGAGGATCGTGTCTTCGCCGGTGGGGGTGGGGATCATGAACTCGTGGCTCGCCGATCCGCCGATCGGGCCCGACTCGGCCTCGACCACCACGTAGTCCAGCCCACAGCGGTTAAAGATGCGGCAGTATGCGTCGTACTGCTGCTGATAGGTCTCGTTCAGCGAGTCGACATCCATGTGGAAGGAGTAGGCGTCCTTCATCTGAAACTCGCGGGATCGGATCACGCCGAAGCGGGGGCGGAACTCGTCGCGAAACTTCGTCTGAATCTGGTAGAGCGTGAGCGGCAGTTGCTTGTAGCTGCTGACGTAGGTGTCCACGAGGTTGGTGATGACCTCCTCGTGCGTCGGGCCGAGGGCTTGCTTGCGGCCGTGGCGGTCGGTGATCACGAACAGGTTGTCGCCGTAGGCCTCGCGCCGTCCGGTCTGCTCCCACCAATCCAGCGGCTGCAGCGTGGGCAGGAACACCTCGACCGCCCCGGCCCTTTCCATTTCCTGCCGGACGATCGTTTCGACCTTGCTGAGCACCCGCCGGCCGATCGGCAGGTAGCTGTAGGACCCCGCGGCGACCTGCTGGATGAGCCCGGCGCGGAGCATGAGCCGGTGAGACGGGGCGGCGGCTTCCGCCGGGGCCTCGCGGAGGGTGGGAATCAGCGTTCGCGTCCATCGCATGGCGTTTCTCCAGGTCAGGCGAAGTCCGGCATGGTATCCCATCCGCTCGAGTGGATCGAACAAGCCGCCGCCCTGAACGACCGCGACGCGTGGCCCGCGGTTGCTTGCCTCTTCGCGTCCGTCACTTCCCCGGCGCGATGGAGACACTGACCGTCGCGCTCTCGACGTCGGTCAGGTGAATCGCGAGTTTGCGGATCGCCTTGCCGGGATTGGCCTTGCCCCACCTGGGAAGTTCGCCGGTGCGGACACGGTTGGTGCCGGGGGCGTTGTTGACGAGCTTCGCGCCGTTGTTGGGGTTCTGCCCCTCAGGATCGGGCGACGACGGCAACGGCCGGGCGGGCATCAGTTCGAGCCGCCCCCCGGCCGACTTCTCGAGCTTCACGGTCGCGGTGTTTCTCCCGATCGTCAACGTCGCCGACTTCCCGTCGTCCGCCACCGCCGCCTTCGCCCGCGTGTGGAAGAACCACCACACTTCGCCGGGCTCGGCGAGTTCGACGTCGTCGGTGACGATCAATCGCGTCGGCGTCAGCTTGAACGTGCGATGCACGCGCTTTGCGCCATGCCCCTGGTAGGCCGGCGTCAGATCAGTCTCGATCACCGTCGATCGCGCGGTCTGCTCGCACCGCGTGATCTCGCAAAGCGCCCGCGGGTCCTGGTCGGGCTGCTTCCGGCCGGGGTTGATGCCGAGGGTGTTGTGTCCCTCGGCCCGAAGGCGGTAGTAGTGATACCGCAGCTTGCCGAAGTAGTGGGGCAGGTTGTAGTCATCCGGGCCGGGATCGATGAGCCATCGCTCGCCGCGGGCGTCGAACACGAAGGAGCCGAGGTCGAGGTTGTCGTGATTGACGCCGTTGCGGCCTGCCTTGACGCCGACGAAGAGCGCGTCGTCATCGGTCCAGCTCGTGCGGGCGGCGGCGACTTCGACGCCGTCGAACGCCGCCGCGGTGGGCAATCTCGCCAGGTCGTCGTCGTTGGCCCCCGGGTCGCACCAGAGCAGGTCGGTCACGTCGCCCCGGCCGTGTTGTCGCTGGTACGCCGCGAGGGCGGGCCGGTCGAATCGCGAAGCGAGCCAGAACAGCGCGGGATGCCGGATGTGTTGCGGTCTGGCGTCGGCATAGTTGAAGCTCATGCCCGAGGTGCCGCGCATCTGAATGTAGAAGTCGCCGGCCTTGTCGAAGCCCTCGATTCTGGAGAGCCCGAAGTCTTTGCCGAGCGCCGAGTCGAGGCACGCCAGGGCGAGCACGTTGTACCGCATGGCGTAGCCCCAGTACCCCGGCCCCTCGTACCACCCGCCATCGGGTGAGAAGCTCTTCATCGCCAGAGGCAGCGACTTCACCGCATGCCGGGTGATCTCGGCGGCGAGCTCGGGGTCCTCGTCGGCGATGGCCAGCGCGCCGGCGAGCAGCCCGCCGTTGCAGACCTGGTTCCAGTTATGGTGAGTTCGCATCCACCAGCCGTAGCTTGTCTCGCCGCGGTAGGAGTTGAGCCCCGGTCGCAGCCCATGCTTGATCATGGCCTGCCGGATCGTCTTCCTCTGAGCCGCGGTCCAGGCGTCATGCATCCAGTCGTAGCCGATGGCGAAAGCGGCGGTCATCTCGGCGGTGTCGAGAAAGTGCGACGGGTTCCAGTCGGGGAACTTCGCCGCCGCCTGCAGGTCTTGCCACGCCCGGTCGACGTACTTGCGATCGCCTTCGATCCGCCAGACCAGCCCGAGGTGCTGCATGCGGTTGACGACCTTCCGCGACACTTCCAGCAGCCGCTTGCCGTCGGGAATCTCGTAGGCGGCGACCGGGGCTTGGATGATCTTGTCGGCTTCCCGTTTGATCCCGCGGTACCAGCCCCGCGCGAGCTTGTCCTTATCGATCAACTGGCGCAGG
>CAYFQS010000333.1:0-4419 GCA_964345245.1 uncultured Planctomycetaceae bacterium
CGGCCCGATTTCACGCCGGCCGAACCGACCTCACCCGTGGCGGGAGCGTATGGGAAAGCACGCACGGCGTTTGAAGCGGCTCCCGCTCGCTGGTCGATGATGGCACCAGTGGCGACGACGCGGCTAGAATAGCCCCATCGGCGGCTCACCGTGAGGAACAGCGCAGGAATTGGTCGATCAAAGCAAGAACAAACCGCGCTTTCGTTGGCTGCGATTCCTGCGCCAGTGCGTTCTGCTTGCGCTGTTGATCCTGACCATCGCCGCCGCGGGGAGCTGGGTCTATTTCACCCGGCCGCACCGCGTGGCGAGCATGGCCGCCCACGCCCTGGAGACCCTCAGCGGCGCCGACGTTGCCATCGAGACCGGCCAGTTTCACTTCAACGGTACGGTTCATCTCCAGAACGTCGTGGTGCGGGTGCCGGGCATCAAAAGCCCCGGCGCCGAGCTCTTCCGCGCGCGTGAGGTGTGGATTCATTGCGAGCGGCTGGCCCTGCTGCGGGGTGCGATCAAGCCGGTCGCCATCAGCATTGTCGCACCGCGAATCTCGCTGACCGAACACGTGTCCGCCGGCGGGTACAACTTCCTGCGGCTTGCCAGGCGGCGGCCCGCTCCGGCGGCGGGACTCACCGAACTGCCCCAGGTCATGATCCGCGACGGACTCGTGCGATGCGCGGAGGTGGTCGACGGGGAGTACGAGGTGATCGGGGCCGCGGAGGTCGGCGGATGGTTCACGCCTGACCCGATGTCGCCCAACGTGTATCGCTTTGAGCTCGCCCGGCGCACGCACGAAGGGCGGGAACTCGCCACCCCGTTGATTTTCAAGGGGCGGCTCGACCTGGAGACGCAGTCGTTCACCGCGAACCTTGAGGGCCTGGCCTTCAACGACCGCAACGCCCGCCTGCTGCCCCGGCGGTTGCGATATCTCTGGCGGCTGCTCGACCCGGCCGGCGACATTCCCAAGGTGCAGCTTGATTACGCCCTGGAAGGCGGTCCGCGGGGCGAGGTGCATCTCGAGAACGTCGCCCTCACGCTGCCGCAACTGACCCGTCAGGGCTCGGCGATTCCAACGTTCGACGAAGGTCCGAGCGTGCTCGAGGTGCTTACCGGCGAAGACAACACCGCGCTGTACCGGCTCGATCCCGAACAACCGCGTATCCATCCCGGCGATTACCAGGCCCGGCTTTCGGACGTAAGCGGCGTGCTGAAGTTCGACGACCGCGGGTTCCACCTGGAGAATCTCACCGGCCGGGCCCTCGACGAAGACGTCGCCTACGAGATCAACGGACATGTCTACGGCTACACCGAGCAGGCCCCCTTCGAGCTGACGGCGAAGACCGAGCAGATTCGCATTCCCCGCCGGCCGCGGTACCTCGTCGCCCTGCCCGGCGACCTGCAGCGATTGTTCCGCAAGTTTTCGCCCGCCGGCGACGCGAAGGCGGCGATCACCCTTCGCCGCAGCGAGCCCGGCGGGCCGGTCGCTATTCAAGGACGGGTGGACGTCCTCGATGCCGAAGCCCGCTACTTCGAGTTTCCTTATCCCCTGCACAATCTGAACGGGACGATCGAGTTCACCAACGATGAGATTCGGCTGGTCGACCTCGTTGCGGACGCTCCGGGCGGGGGGACGATCGGGCTCAGGGGCCGGGTGTGGCCCCCGGGCCGCCATGCCGCGGTGGACCTGACCATCGTCGCGGCCGACGTGCCTTGGGACGACGTGCTGCGCCGGGCGTTGCCCGCCGACCGCCGCAGCGCCGTGGACAAATTCTTCCATCAGCCGTCGTACGACCGGCTCGCGGAGGCCGGCCTGCTCGATCAACCCGACGGGAAGACCTTCACGATGGGCGGCCGGGCCGACGCCACCATTCGCATCACCGCCCCCGCCGGGCCGAGAGTGGAAGAAACGATCACCGGCACGCTCGACTGCCGCGATGGCGGGTTCGTCGTGAAGTACTTTCCCTACCCGATCCGGGATGCCGAAGGGATCATCAGGTTCGACAACGACCGCGTGAGCTTCGAGGAAGTCAAAGGTCGAGGCCCCAACGGCGGGACGGTGACTTTTGACGGTTCGATCCGCGAAGTACGGGTGAACGGCAAAACGACCGCCGCCCCCGACATTCAGATCGAAGCGGGCGACGTGCCGGTCGACGAACTGCTCTACGCGGCGTTGCCCGAAAGCGCCCGGCCCCTGGTTCGCCGGCTCAACGTGGACGGAACCTTCAACATTGGCGGGCGCATCTTCACTCGACCCGATCACCAGCCCGACATCGACCTGATGCTGACCCTCGCCGGGGCGACCGCCCACCCGGTGGAAGCCGCGAAGAAACTGACTGATCTGTCCGGCAACATCGGCATCACCCTCGACCGCACCGAGATTCATGAAATCACCGCGGACTACGGCAATGGCCGACTCAACGCATCGGGCGTGTTGAACTGGGCATCGGCGGGCCCGCCGGACGCGCGCATTCGCATTCTCGCCGAGAACATGACCTGCGAGCCGTCGCTGATGCACCTGGTCAGCGCGGCGAACCCCGAGGCGGATCTCACCGGGCTGTGGAAGCGGTACGAACCCGCGGGTCGGTTTGATGCCCAACTCGACTACGCCCAGTCGGGCGACGAGAAGCGCAGTTACCGCATCGGCGTCGAGCCGAAGCTGTTCAGCTTCAACCTCGATGACCGGCGGGTCGAACTGGACGAGTTGTCAGGCCGGGTGGACTGGCGTCCCGGGCGGTTCGATCTCACCGGCCTCAAGGGCAAGGTGGGCCCGTCGACGGTTGAAGTCAGCGGCGAGGTGCTCACGGAAGCCGGGTGGCAGGTGTCGCTGCGGGACGTGAAAGTCGCCTCGCCGAAGATCACGCCGATGGTCCGCCTGGCCCTGCCCAAACCGATGCGTCAGATTCTCGACGGGCTGGACTGGAAAGGCGATTTCCAGGCCGACCTTTCCACGCTGCGGCACCATCCCGATGTCGCCGCAGGTGAGCGCACGCGGGTCGTGGGCGAGGTGCGAACCACGGACGGGTCGCTGGAACTCGGCCTGCCCATCCGGCACATGGCGGGTGTCATCAGCGTCGACGTGAGACAGCAGGCGAACCAGACCTGGCCGCAGATCGACCTGAAGATCGATGCCGAGCGGCTCGAGGCGGCCGGGCGCGAAGTCACCGATTTTCACGCCCAACTTCGCAACAACGAGGCCGGCGAGGACGTGCTGTTGCCGGTGATTCACGGCAACGTGTGCGGCGGCGAGTTGACCGGCACCGGCGCTCTCAACCTCGCCGACCATACCTACCAGGTGCGTCTCACGGTGAACAATGGCGACCTGAGCCGCTTCGTCACGGGAGCTGACGGGGAAGAAGCGGAAGACGCCGAAGCGCAGAGAAACGCGAAGACACCCGCCACAACGGGCAAAGTCGCCGCCGACCTCGTGGTCGAAGGTGTGTGGGATTCGCCGGACAATCGACGAGCACGGGGAGAGATACTCGTGCAGGACGCCGAGCTCTACGATCTGCCACTTGCCCTCGGACTGCTGAACCTCGCGCACCTGTCGCTGCCGACCACGCGCAGCTTCGATCGGGCGGCGGTGAGCTACTACATGGAAGGCGACGAGTTGCACTTCGAGCGACTCATGCTCGACTCCCCGCAGGTCCGTCTGCAGGGCGAAGGGACGATGCGGTTCAGCACGCAGGAACTCGACCTCGCCCTGACTTCGGCGAACCCGTCCGCCCCCGGCCTCGGGCCGATGACGGAACTCATCGACGGACTGCGCAACCAGTTCATCACGATCCACGTGACGGGGACACTGGAAGATCCGGAAACGAAAGTGAAGCAGTTCAGCGGCATCGCGCGGGCATGGGAAGACGTGTTCGGCGATGGCGCGGAGTAGTAACCCCATGACGAAACGCGATATTCCCGCCATCGAGACCGGCGGTTCGCCGCCGGTCCCGGAGACCGCCGACGACACGGTCTCCACCCGCTCGCCGCGGATCGTCGACGGGCTCGACGAGATGATCCGCCTCGTGGGCGGCGACAGCGAATCGCTCGGCGGCCAGCTCGCCCGTGTCGGCATCGTCGAAGAAGGAACTGCGTTACGCGATGAAGGTGTTCCGCGGTTATCGGGAGACGCGGAAGATTTCGATCTTCGGCTCCGCCCGCACACCCGCCGAGCACCCCGATTACCAGGCGGCGGTCGAGTTCAGCCGGCGAATTTCCGAGTCCGGCTGGATGGTCATCACCGGGGCCGGCGACGGGATCATGCGAGCCGGCCACGAAGGGCCGGGACGGGCGGGGTCGTTCGGCGTCGCCATTCGGCTGCCCTTCGAGACCACCGCCAACGAGATCATCGCCGGGGACGAGAAGCTGATCACCTTCCGCTACTTCTTCACGCGGAAGCTCATGTTCGTCGCTCATTCTCACGCGGTGGCCCTG
>CAYFQS010000334.1:0-4403 GCA_964345245.1 uncultured Planctomycetaceae bacterium
AAGTTCCGGAGACGGCACATCCGGCGGCGGCACATTCGGGGGCGGCGATTCCGGGGGCAGCGCGCGGCTGGCGATCATGCCGACCACGCAGGGCCTGCGGGCGGTGATCCGCCTGCCCGCCGATCTCCATCAGCCGCGCACGCTCGACGCGCTGGAACTGCCGAGAACGGCGCTGGCCGGGCTCAAGCGCTTCGCCGCGGCCGATGCGGGCATGCTGCTGGTCACCGGTCCCGCCGGGTCGGGCAAGACCACCACCATATACGCCCTGCTCGATGAGATCCGCGCCGCCCAGCCGGGGCTGTGCCTGATCACCCTCGAAGACCCGGTCGAGCGCCACCTGCCCGGGGTCACGCAGATTGAAGTCACGCCCTTCGGCGAGCTGACCTACGAGCGGGCGCTGAAGAGCATCCTGCGTCAGGACCCGCAGGTCTTGATGCTCGGCGAGATTCGCGACCGGGCCACCGCGTCGCTGGCGGTGCAGGCGGCCCTGACCGGACATCGACTCGTCTCGACGTTGCACGCCGGCGATCCCGCGGCCGCGTTGGCGCGGCTGCTCGAGATGGGCATCGAGCCCTACCAGATCGTCAGCGCCGTGTTCGGGGTCACGTCGCAGCGATTGCTGCGACGCATCGAAGGCGGCGGATACCGCGGTCGGGCGGCGGCGGCGGAGTTCGTCGAGCTGGATTCGGAACTGCGAAGCGCGGTGCTGGATCGTAGCGATGCGGCGGGCATTCGGAGTATACTCACAAGCCGACCGGCACACGAGCGGCTGATCGACGCCGCCCGCCGCCTGGTCGACGCCGGTCTCACTGACGACACCGAAGTCAAACGCGTGCTCGGTGAGTGACGCGCCCCCGGACCACCGATCATGACAGAAGCGACCGAGCATCCCGGGAGTTTCGCGTACGAGGCCCAGTCGCCGGACGGGACGGCGCTGTCGGGGACGTTGGAGGCGTCGGACGTCGACGAAGCGCGCTGGAAGCTGCAGGGCGTGGGGCTGCGGGTGATCGAGTTGTCGCCGGCCGAGGATCGCCCGGCACGGGCGAAGGCGCTGCGGGGCGAGGATTTCCTGGCCTTCAACGAACAGCTCGCCCAGCTCGCCTCGGCCGGGTTGCCCCTCGAACGCGGACTGCGGCTGATCGCCAACGACATGCGCAGTCGTCGCCTGGCCGAGACCGTCCGCCGCATCGCCGACGAAGTCGAGCGGGGCCGATCGCTCAGCGAGGCCTTCGACGCCCATCGTGAGAAGTTCCCGCCGCTGTACGGCCAGCTCGTCGAGGCCGGGGTCAAGACCGGCAACCTCCACCTCGTGCTGCTGAACCTGTCGCGGCACGTGCGATTGATGGGCCGGCTCCGCGAGACCTTCTGGCGGGCCGCGGCGTATCCGCTCGTCGTCCTGCTGGCCCTCGCCGTGGTCGCCGGACTGATAAGCATCATCATCGTGCCGCAGTTCGAGCAGATGTACACCGACTTCGATGTGGAACTACCCGCAATGACCACGGCGTTCTTCGCCGCGGCGAAGGCCGCGCCTTACATTGCCGGCGGGGTGCTGGTGATCGCGGCGGGGCTGTACGGGCTCTGGCTGAGCATGTGGGCGTCGGGGACGTGGGTCGCGTTTCTCGAGCGGTCGGTCGGCCGGGTGCCGATCGTGGGGCAGGTGATTCGCCGGCACCTTATTGCGATCTGGTGCGATCACGTTCGCCTCGGGCTCCAAGCCGGACAGG
Organism: uncultured Planctomycetaceae bacterium; assembly: GCA_964345245.1. GTDB lineage: Bacteria > Planctomycetota > Phycisphaerae > Phycisphaerales > Zrk34 > CAYFQS01. Next base: position 1,725 of record CAYFQS010000334.1, read on the forward strand.
ACCTGCCGACCACGGTGGAGATCGCCGGCCACGCCACGGGCTCGCCCGGCCTCCGTCACGACAGTGAACGCATCCGCAGTACGCTCCAGCAGGGCCGGACGATCGAGTGGCTGCCGAAGCTTCGCATCCTCCCGCCGATGGTCACGGTGAGCATGCAGTTGTCCGCCGAGCGCGGCGACCTGCCGAACACCATGGCCGGCCTGAGCGAAATGTACCGCCAGCAGAGCGAGCATCGCCTCGGCCTGCTGCGGGCGATCCTGCCGCCGATCTTCGTCGTGGTCGTCGGGTTGCTGCTGCTGCTGTCCGTGTTCGCCCTGCTCCTGCCGCTGATGAGTTTCATCCAGTCCGTATCCTTCTGACGGGGATGTCGATGTCCTTTGTCGTGAACCTGTTCGTCGGCCTCGTGGGAGTGGGCTTCGTGGCCCTGGCCCTGGTCATGCACGCGATCGGTCAATCCCGTCGGCGGCGGGCGGCGATCGTGCTCGGCTACCTCGACGAGGCGGTGCGGATCGGCGCGCCGCTGCCCGAGGCCCTGCAGGCGGCGAGCTTCAGCGAGCGGGGCCGGCTCGCCAATCAACTCGGCCTCGTCCGCTGGCACCTCGAGCGGGGCGCGACGGTCGGCGCGGCCATGCGATCGGCCGCCCCCGTGCTCGCCGGACCCGCCGGCATCGTCGAAGCCGGCGAACGCCTCGGACGCCTGCCCCGCGCGCTCGCCCGCGCGCTGCGACGCGCCCAGGACCCGCTGGCCGATGACGGTTCGGACCGCGTGTTCTGGTGGTTCTACCCCATGATGCTCACGATTCTCATCTCCCTCGTCGTCGCCTCGCTCGTGGCGGTCATCTTCCCGAAGTACGACGAGATCTTTCGGGACTTCGGCATGCCCCTGCCGAAGCTGACCACGGCCCTGTTCGACGGACAGAACGTCGTGGGCGGCTGGCTCTTGCTCATCGCCGCGGCCCTGTTCTGGGTGATCCTGGGGGCGATGATCCTTACCGCGACCTATCGCCGCGGAGGGCCGTTCACGCCCATCGACTACCTGCGCGACACCCTGCTCTGGCGGCTGCCGGGGGCGAGGCGGCAGGAGCGCGACCGCGGCCTGGCCGACGTCTGTCACCTGCTCGCCGGGGGCTGTGAGGCGGGCGTGCCGGTGCTCACCACGCTCACCGAAGCGACGCAGATGGATATGAACCGGCACCTGCGGCGGCGGATTCGCGGCTGGGTCAACGCGCTCATGGACGGCGCCGAGATGCGCCACGCGGCGGGCCAGGCGGGGCTGCCCGCCATCATGGCCGGACTCCTCGCCAACGCCCGCGGGTCGATGGGCATGGCCCGGACCGCGCGATTTCTCGGCGACTACTTCGACGCCCGGTTCAACCGAGGCGTCGCCCTGATGCGCAGCGCCGTCGGCCCGGCGATCGTCGTCGCGCTCGGCCTGCTCGTGGCCTGGGTGGCCTTGGCCATAATCCTCCCCCTCGCCACGATCATTGACGGATTCGCCGTCAGCAGCGGACTGATGTGATCAACCTCATGCACAACCCGCCGCCACAACCCGCTGATTCGGTCAAGCCGGCTCCCGGCTTGGAGGACGCCACGATCGCGCCCGTCGCGAAGCGAAGGGCCGGCCGCGCATGCACGGCGCACCGCGGGGCCAGCACGGCCGGGCTTCCGCGGACGACGGGTCCGACCGCGCCAGCCGGGCAGCGTCGGCGTCGCGGGTTCCTCCTCGCCGACATGCTTGTCGGGTTCCTCGTGCTCGGCGTGCTGGCCACCGCGGTCGCGGTGATGCTCTACCAGCAGCGGCAGGCGTCGGTCACGCTGACCGAGCAGCGCCGGGCGGTGCGGCTGGCCGAGCGGGTGCTGCACGATCTGCAGCTCGGCGAGTTGCCGCCGCCGGCCACGCCCTCGCAGCGCATCTCCCTTCGCCCGCTGCCGGATGGCCAGGACGTGCCCGGTCACGCATGGGTCCGCGTGCGGGTCGAACTCGACCGCGCCGACGCCGCGCTCGTCGGTCTCGTGCCCCGGGAGGCCGTGCCATGATCGCCCGGCGATCGTCGACATCCCGCGGCTTCACGCTCACCGAAGTACTCGTGGTGATCGTGCTGCTGATGGCGTTCGTGCCGGTCGCCACCGTGCTGACCGGGTCGATCCTGCGGCGGACCCGCGATGCCCGCGTGGCGGAGAATCGCCTGCTCATGAGCCGGCGCATGCTCGACACGCTCCGCGCCGACGTGTGGGGCGCCTGGGAAATGGCCGTGGGCAACGAACGCACCGCGGTGGTCCGGCGGCCGGCGGGCGTGAGCATCTCCTGGATCGTTCTGCCCGCGGAGCAGGCGGTGCAGCGCACCGTGGTGCGTGGCGAGAAGACGATCGAGCGGCAGCGGTGGGAGCCGCTGAAGGTCCTGCCGCGATTCGCCATGGACGGTCGCGTCCTGGTGATCACCGCGCCGCGCGATCCACTGCTGCCGCCAGACGAGCTGCGCCTCGTGAGCGAACTCGATCTCTTGAGCGGAGGTCCGCCATGAGCCCGTTCAGCCGCGAGCCGAGTCTGCGCGGGCAGCGCCCGGCGGGCCGTGAGGCCACGGCCGGCCGGGCGCGTGGCGGCGCGGCCGACCGTGACGCCCGATCCCGCGGATTCTGCCGCGGCGGGATCGCGATTCTCGCGGCGTTGTCGCTGTTGAT
>CAYFQS010000335.1:0-4399 GCA_964345245.1 uncultured Planctomycetaceae bacterium
GTATCGATCGGCGGCAGCTTCACCATCGGCGACGGCAGCGGCGCGGATACGTTGACGTTCAGCGGCGGCGCGTCGGTGACCACGGACGCGACGATCACCCAGGAGAACCAGCAGACGACGACGTTCTCCGGCACGCTCGATCTGGGCGACAACACGCTGACGCTGACCGGAGCCGAGGACCTGCTGGTTTCGGCGAACGTCACCGGCGCCGGCGGCGGGATCATCAAGGACGGCGGCGGGACGGTTCGGCTGTCCGGCACGAACGATTTCACCGGCCCGATCACGGTCGACGACGGTCGCTTCGAAGCCGAAGGCGGCAACGCCATCGAGGACAACGTGGCCCTGACCGTCAACACCAACGGCACCTTCGCCATCTTCACCGCCAGCGAACAGATCGGGTCGCTCGCCGGCGAGGCCGGCGCGCTGGTGGACCTCAACGCCCGGACACTGACGGTCGGGACGAACAACACGGACACCGAATTCGCCGGTCAGGTGACGGGCGGCACGGTCGACAGCGACCTGGTCAAGGTCGGCACGGGCAACTTCACGCTTTCCGGCGATAGCAGCCACGGTGGCGAGACGTTCGTTCAGGATGGCACGCTGACGCTCAGCGGTTCTATCGACGGCGACTTCATCATCGAAGGCGGCACGGGCGTACTGGCCAACACCGCCGCCATCGCAGGGGGCAAGCAGGTCGAGATGGCCGGCGGCGACGTGGCGTTCGACGCCGCGGGCGTCTTTACCACGCCGATCGTCGCGTCGAGCGCCTTCGGCGCCATTGTCATGCAGGACGCCGAGCTTCAGGGCCAGCTCAGCGGCGCGGGCGACATGGCGAAGTCCGGCGCGGCGAAGCTGACCCTGAACGCCGACAACAGCGGCTACACCGGCGACATCGCGGTCACGGCGGGGACGCTGGAAGCGGCGACGGCCAACGCCCTGGGCGACTCGGCGCAGACCGCGCTGACCTTCGACGGCGGGAACCTGGAGCTGGACGTGGCGGGAACCCCCACCTTCGCTCACAACGCCACTGCGAGCCAGACGTTCACGGTCACCATGACGCAGGCGGCCACGCTTTCGGGGGACATTACCGGCAGCGGCGGGCTGACCAAGACCGGCAGCGCCGACCTGACGCTGAGCGGGAACAACGACTTCGCGGGTCCGCTGGCGGTCGACGCCGGGAAGCTGATCTCCGACGCCGACGCCGCGATCCCGAACGCTGCGGCGGTGACGCTGGCCGACGCGGCGGGCGTCGAGCTCGAGATCGCCAACGAGAATCAGACCATCGGCTCGCTGGCCGGCGGCGGGACCACCGGCGGCAACGTGCAACTCAACGACAACACGCTCATCGTGGGCGATTCGTCGAGCACGACCTTCTCGGGCAGTCTGATGGAGTCCGGCGGAACCGCGGCCCTGACCAAGCAGGGCAGCGAGACCCTGACGCTCGCCGGGACGAACACCTACACCGGCACGACGACAATCAACGCGGGCACGCTGGCGGTCAGCAACGGCTCGGCGATCGTCGACACCGGCGCCGTCGACGTGGGCGTCGCCGGGGCGACCTTCGCCCTGAACGACAGCGAGACGATCGGCTCCCTGACCGGCGTCGCAGGCACGACCCTCGACCTGGGCGACAGCACGCTGACCATCAGCGGCGGCGGGACCACCACCTTCGCCGGCACCGTGACCAATCAGAACGGCACGCTCGCCATCGACGGCGGGACCGACCTCACCCTCACCGGCGCCAACGATTACACCGGCGGCACCGACATCATCGACGGCATGCTGTCGGTCGACAACGGCGAGGCGATCGAGAACAGCTCGACGGTCAGCGTCCGCGAGGACGGAACATTCGAGCTGCTCGATGACGAGACCATCGGCGAGCTTTACACCGGCGGCATGGCCGTCGCCGGCGGCACGGTGCAGTTGAACGCCAACACGCTGACCATCGCCGGCGACGAGGACAGCGTCTTCGACGGCGAGATCACCGACGGCGGGGCCGGCGGCGGACTGACGCTGAACGCCCCGGTGACTTTCGACTTCGGCGACGCGACGTTCGACTTCGACGGGGGGCTCAGCTTGATCAACGGCACGCTCATCGCCCCGGACACGGTCGACGGCGACGTCGATAACGACGACACCGTCACCACCGACGGGACAGTGAACGGCAACGTGAACAACTCCGGCCTGTTCCAGCTCGGCGGTGGCGGGGTCATCACGGGCAACGTGGTCAACAGCGGTCGGTTCGAGTCGAGCGGCACGATCAACGGGAACTTCACCAACAACGCTGAGTCGATCCATGCCCCTGGCGGCTCGATCGGCACGACTTTCGTCCTCGGCGACTACGACGAGAACGGCCTGCTGGAGATCGAAGTGGACGGCACCGCGGTGGACGGCACGGAAGAGGCCGATCTCGTGGACGTGACCGGCACGGCGGAGTTCTTCGCGGGGGCCGCGATCCAGGTCCTGCCCGAAGACGCCGACGACGACGGCGAGCCGGACACCGCCGACGGCAATCTCGCCGACGGCGATCAGTTCCTGATCGTCACCGCGGACGTCGACCTGATCCTGCCGACGGACGATGCGGAGGCGAACTACGGGCTGACCCTGCTCGAAGACATCGAAGACTGGGACTTCCTGCTTTCGCTGGCAGGCAATGACCTGTTCCTGATCACCGAGGCGGCGATTCCGGACTTCGGTGAACTGGCCGCGGGGGCGGGTCCGAGCGTCACGGCCATTGCCGGGGCCCTGGACAGTCTGGTCATCGCCGATCCGAACGATCCGCTGGTCCAGTCGCTGGAAACGCTGCTGGACAATGCTCCGGCGGGGCAGGAGGCGGCGACCTTCCAGGCCGCGGCTCCCGAGGTCGGTCCCGGGGCGTACGATCCGTCGCTGTTCCTCGCCACGGACGTGGCGCGGCTGTACAACTCCGGCCTGTCTCACTACCTGAGCGGGCTTCGCAACGGCATGCCGCAGGTGGCCATGACGGATCAGTTCTCGATTCAGGGCGGCGGCATGCTCGCCAGCGCGGCCGACGACCCCGCGATGCTCGCCGCGGCCATCGAGGCCCAGAGCGGCGAAGGCCGGCAGACCGGCGAGGCGAAAGACTTCTTGGGCGACCACCGCATCGCCGACAAGCCGCTCGGCGTGTTCGGCCGGGCCCTGGGCGTCTTCCAGGACCAGGACACCACCGCCGACCGCCTCGGCTACTCCGCGGACAGCTACGGCGGGCTGTTCGGGGTCGATTACGCCGTCCGCAACGACCTGGTCCTGGGCGTCTCGCTCGGCTACTTCCGCACCGAGGCCGACCTCGATCAGAACCGAGGCGACCACGACATCGACACCGTCCGCATCGGGCCGTACGTCAGCTACTACCCCATGCCCTGGTTCATCGATGCCTCGCTGACCTACGGCTATCACAGCTACGACACGACCCGCAACATGCCGTCGATCTCGACCCGCGTGGACAGCGACCACGACGGGCATGACCTGTCGGCGTTCATTCGCGGCGGGTATGCCTTCGACTTCGACCGGCTTCGCGTGACGCCCGAGGGCTCGCTGCAGTACCTGTACCTTTACGAAGAGTCGTTCCAGGAAAGCGGCGCGTCGGGGCTGTCGGTGGATTCCCGCGACGCCGACTCGCTGCGAAGCCGCCTGGGCGTGACCGCGAGCTACATGTTCGACACCGACGCCATCGTCCTGGTGCCCGAGGCATTCGTCGGCTGGGAACACGAGTTCCTCGGCGAGGCCGACGACGCCACCGGCCGGTTCAACGGCGGCGGCAACGCCTTCACCGTGACGACCGGCGAAGCCGACGAAGACAGTCTCTACGTCCGGGCCGGGCTGACCGCCCTGTTCGACGAGAACTTCTCGGCTTTCGTGCAGTACGAAGGCAGCATCAGCAGCGACACCGAGGTGCACGGCGTGAGCGGCGGCGTGCAGCTCCGCTTCTGAGCGATGACCGCGGCGGCACGCAACCGCGGCCGCGAAACTCGACGTTCGAACAGGGACCCGCCTCGCCGCGGGTCCCTGTTCATGCGCGCCCGCCTCGAAACACGGGCGGACAGGATCGTGGACGCCATGCAGTATGCGTTCCACGAACCGGCGAGGGATCAGGCGCTTGCGGTTGCCTTACCGCGTCTGTTGCATGGTTCGGGAAGGCATCGGCCCGTTCAATCGGGTGGGTGCGGCATGCACCCGGCCACCGCCCCGCGCTTTCCGTCACGCCGGCCGGCCTAGCGGCCCGTTGTCGCCGAACGCCAGTTCCGCGAAGCGGCGGCCCATCAGTTCGTAGCCGTCGCCATCCGGGTGCAGGCCGTCGGGCAGATGGTCCGCATCGTCGGCGCCGAGCAGTTGGAGACCGTCGAGATAGTGGATATTCGCGTCACCGCGAGCGCGGAAC
>CAYFQS010000336.1:0-4386 GCA_964345245.1 uncultured Planctomycetaceae bacterium
GGCCCCCCCGAACCTGCGGCCCCCGTCCGGCGGGGCGATCATGACCACGCCGTGAGCGACGAGCTCACGGCTCGCCGCCCCACCCCATCTGCTGGCCGCCCCTCGTGACCGCGGCTATGGTTGACGGCGACCAGCGAACTCCAGGCGGAATCCCGGTGACCCGGCCATGGCCAACGATCAGGATCAACCAAGCCGGAGCGTTCGCCCGTCGCCACGGGCAGCGGGCGGCGATGAACCTGCCGAGGCCACGCGCCGGCAGATGCTGGCGTGGGCCGCGTATGACTGGGCCAACAGCAGCTTCGCCACGCTGATCCAGACATTTCTGTTCGCCAACTACTTCACGCGGCAGGTCGCCCGGTCTGAAGAGACAGGCCAGACGCAGTGGTCGCTGGCCATCGGCTGCGCGGGCGGGCTGGTCGCGCTGAGCGGGCCGCTGCTCGGCGCGGTGGCCGACCAGTCCGGCCGGCGGAAGCCGTGGCTCGCCGCATTCACCGCCCTCGGCATCACGGCCACCGCGTGCCTCTGGTTCGTCAGGCCCGATTCGCCTGTCTGGCTCGCCCTGCTGCTCGTGGCGATCGGCACCTACGGCGTCGAAGCGGCGTCGATTTTCTACAACGCCATGCTTCCCGCCCTGACCGGTCGGCGGCGCCTCGGACGATGGTCCGGATGGGGCTGGGCGATGGGCTACTTCGGCGGGCTGGCGTGCCTGACCCTCGGGCTCTTCGCCCTGGTCGGCTGGCCGCCGGGCACCGCGCTGGTCGGCCCCGAAGAGGCCCGCAACGTGCGGGCAACGTTCCTGCTCGTCGCCGCATGGTTCGGCCTGTTCTCCCTGCCCCTGCTGATCTTCACGCCCGACGGACGCTCGACCGGCCGGCGACTCGCCTCCAACGTCCGCGAGGGCCTGCGCCAACTCGTCGATTCGATCCGCGAACTTCGACGCTACGCGCATATCGTGCGATTCCTCATCGCCCGGTTGTTCTACATCGACGGCCTGGCGTCCATCTTCGCCATGGGCGGCGTGTACGCCTCCGGCGTGTTCGACATGGACGAACGCGAGATCATGCTCTTCGGCATCGCCCTCAACGTCGCCGCCGGGTTCGGGGCGTTCGGCCTGTCGTGGATCGACGACTGGATTGGCAGTAAGTGGACCATCGGCCTGTCGCTGATCGGCATCATCGTGCCCGGCGTGATCATGCTCATGGTCGACTCGGTCGGGGCGTTCTGGGCGTGCGGGTTGACGCTGGGGCTGTTCGTCGGGCCGGTGCAGTCAGCGAGCCGATCGTACATGGCCCGAGCCGCTCCGGCCGAGTTGCGAACGCAGGCCTTCGGGCTGTACGCCCTGTCGGGCAAGGCGACGGCTTTCGCGGTGCCGCTGTTCGTCTCGGCCGCCACCGCGTGGACCGCCAGCCAGCGCTGGGGCATGACGCCGATCATGCTCTTCCTGATCATCGGCCTGATCCTCCTGCTCACCGTGCCCCGCGCCGCGGAGGCGTGAAGGCGACGGATCGTACGCCGCAAGGCGCGCACCAGCCGGCAGATGGCGGCGAAGCCCGCAGTGACGCGGATCATCTTTGCGTAACCCGTGGTCGGGTTGTCGCTCGGGCGTGTCGCCCCTCACGTCGTCCCATGTCGCGCTCGCACACCAATCCTTCACCTGCGTCCGCCGGGCCGGGGGGCCGCCTTGCGCGTGTAGATTTCGCCCCGACGATGGTTCGCGGGCGCCCGGCGGACGCACCCACCCGACGCGTTACCCCGCATCTCCGTCGGACAATAAATCATCCTGACACCTTTTCTGCCGCCCTTGCGGATCAGCCACGACCAGATCATCCACTGGTGCAGCAGGACGGTTCGCCACGGACCGTGGGTCGTGTACTTGCGGGCGGAGGTGACGGCGGGGAGACGGCTGACACGAACGCGGCCGAGTCGGCGCAGACGCCAGACCAGATCGAAATCTTCCATGGCATCCAATGGCCGAAAGCCGCCGAGGCGGTGGTAGGTGCTTCGGCGCAGATAGATCGCCTGGTCGCCGTACGGCATCTGCCGCCAGGTGGAGCGCAGGTCGGCGCCCCATTCGACAAGTCGCAACGGCGTAGTCACCCGGTCAAACGCCATGCGGAATGCGCCGGCGACGGCCTCGGATTGGCCGAGGGTGCGTTGGATTTCGCCGGCGTACTCGAAGGGCAGGCGCGTGTCGGCGTGCAGAAAGAGCAGCACGTCACCCTTGGCCGCATCGGCGCCGCGGGCAAGCTGCCGACCGCGACCCGGCTCGCATTGGATAACCTTCGCGCCATGATCGCGGGACAGTTGCAGGGTCGCATCCGTGCTGCCGCCGTCGACGACGATGATCTCGGCGCCCGGGCACTGGCGGGCAGAACGAATCACCTGCACGATGGACGGCTCTTCATTGAGCGTCGGGATGACGACGCTCAGCCACGGCTGCGGTTCGGCGTCCTCGCATTCGCAATCGACCAGGGATGTGGTGCGATCAACAGTGGCGAGCGCGGGCCGGGTCATCTGTCCTTGAAGGTCGGCTGCGCCCACGTAGCCGCGGGCGGTGACCATGCGTGTCCCGGTGTTGCCCGTTTGCGGCAGGCGGGAGCAGACGATGATGCGGTTGCGCTCGATGTCGCGCAAGGGCCGAAGCAGCCGTTCACGAAAGATCGAGCTGAGTATCTTCGCGCCCGCGCCGATGGCGCCGCCCATGGTGCCGGAGAGCTTCGACCTGCCGATGCGGCGACGAGAAGACACCGGAACTTCGATCACGCGATAACCGGCCGCCGCGGCACGGGCCTGCATCTGCACGGTCCAGCCGTAACCAAGATCATCCATGCGAAGCCGCGCCAGGTATTGAAAGCGAATCGCGCGGAAGGAGCCGAGGTCGGTGCACTGCCCGCCCCATAGCCGACGCAGCAATGCCGTCGCCAGCGCGTTACCGCATCGCTGGGGGAGCGTGAGGGCCTCGGAGTCGGCGTTGCCCCGTACGCGCGAGCCGATGACCATGTCGGCTGAACCCGAGACAATCGGCTCCAGCAGGGCCGGCAGGTCGCGCGGACCGTCGCTGCGATCGGCATCCATGAACGCGACGACATCGGGCCGGTGGCCGGACGCCAGATGGGTCAGGCCGGCCAGGCAGGCAGCGCCATAGCCGCGGCGCGGTTCCTGCACCATCGTCGCGCCATGTTCCGAGGCGATCGCTGCGGTGCGATCGGTCGAGCCGTTGTCGACGGCCACGACCTGATCAAGCCAGTCCGGCAGCGATGCGATGACGCCGCCGATGGCCTGCTCCTCGTTGAGGGCGGGGATGATGAGGGCTATGCGTCGGGCGCGATAGACAGCGGTGTCTCCTGGGTTGAATGGTGGAGCACAGGCCGGTTGGTTCGCCGCGCGGCTGGCAGTGCGGCGAGCAGTCCAACAACAAGGACCAGTTCCATGTGCCCGGCGTTGAAGACCTCCTTGATCAGCAACGGATTGAGCTCGTATCCATGTGATTCTGGTCTTTCGACTGGGCGGCGATTACCTGCGCACCGGTTGTCACTTCACGTTCTCCTGACTGTTGAGCGACCAGTCGTAGTCGAGCCACTTGATGCGCGGCGTTCGCCCGGCATCGAGGGCGACGTTGAGGCCCTGGTCGTATCGGGCGACGTAGGCGAGGACGGAGCCGGCGACCTGCTCGAAATCGCCGCCATACCAGTTGTAAAGCTGCGTCAGATGGACCGCATTGGCCGGCCTGTCGAAGCGATACCACTTGTCATGCGAATGCACATGCGCGGCCTGATCGGCCAACTGATCTTCCAGGCGATCGGCGACGTACGCTTCGCTTCGCAGCGGCGGGCAGCCGACCGCGGCACAGACCAGCGCCCAGTGGATGCGAGGTTCCTTGAACTTGGGCCGGACCTGCTCGTGCTCGATCTGGTTCAGTGAATACGTCTGACCTGCGATCCCCCATCGCGCATCGGTCCACTGGTCGGGGATGTCTTTGATCGAATCAAGCTGACCGTCATTCCAATGTTCGAGGATCAGTTCCAGCGTGAACGCGTTGTAAGCGTTGATCAGCAGCGCCAGCTTCTCATCCCGTCCCATCTCGTCGAACGGCGCGGCGGCGAGGCGCTGGGTGTAGTTCTGAAGCGTCTTTCGCTCGGTCACCAGGCCCGCGTAATCCACGCCGCCCGCATCATTGACGTATTGCTTGAGCAGCTTGTCGAACGACGAATGATCGAAACTCGGGCCGGCGGGTTTTTCGCTGTAGGCCTCGGCCAGCGTCACCTGGGGCGGACCGAACAGCCCTTCAAGCGAGCTCGGATTGGCGTAAGCGCAGCCCGCGAGCACGACGACGGACAATGCAACGATCGCGTATCCAGCGGTCGCAATGCGGCGAGCGGGTTTGGG
>CAYFQS010000337.1:0-78 GCA_964345245.1 uncultured Planctomycetaceae bacterium
GTCGGTCGAGATCGGCCAGAATCTCCCCCTACTTGGCCAGTTGATCGCGCATCGAGTAAACTTGCCGCGATCCCCAAC
>CAYFQS010000337.1:88-4374 GCA_964345245.1 uncultured Planctomycetaceae bacterium
GGAGAGGCGGGAGAGGGGGGGGGGGGGGCGGGCCCGGGCGACGGGGGCCGCGCGGGGGGGGGACAGGCGGGCCGACATCGAACCGCCGGTCGCGCACCGTGGCGACGGATGACGCCACGCTCATGCACCGGTCAAACCGATGTCACTGTCCTTGGGTGCTCGGCGATCCCCGGCGTCTGCGGATATTCTGCCGGACGATGCGTCCGGGAGGAGATCCACGTCGAAGACCGGACGAGCAGGAAGGTCGGCGTCGGTATCGGTGACCGGGCGGATCATCGGGCGAAGGCGGACGCCATAGACCGGCCCGACGATCTCGGGGGTGAGGACGGTGGCCCAGTCGCCGGCGGCGACGAGGCGGCCTTCGTCGAGCAGCCAGACCTGGTCGGCGTAGCGGGCGGCGAGGTTCACATCGTGCAGCACCGCCACCACCGCCACACCGTCCGCCGCCACCGACTTGAGATTTCGCATCATGCGGTGCACGTGGGCGAGGTCCATGGCGCTGGTCGGCTCGTCGAGGAGCATCATCTTGCCGTCTCCCGCCGCCTGGGCGAGAGCCCGGGCGAGGAGGACGCGCTGCTGCTGGCCGGCGCTGAGTTCGACGAAGGGCCGATCCACGAGCCCGCCGAGTTCGCAGCGATGCAGAGCCCGGTCGACCGCGTCGTCGTCCCGCGGCAGGGCATGGCGGCCCATGGCGACGACCTCAGCGACGGTGAAGGCGAAGTTCGCGCCGGCCTGCTGGGGCACGTACGAAATCCACGCCGCCCTCCGGCCGGCGCTGAGCCGACCGACCGGCCGATCCATGATCGACACGCGCCCCGAGTGTGGCGACAACTGGCCGAGCATGAGCTTGATGAGCGTGGTCTTGCCGGCTGCGTTGGGGCCGATCACGGCGTGAAGCTTGCCGGCGAGCAGTTGGCCGCTCACACCGCAGACCACGCGCGAGCGTCGGTGGTAGCCGAAGCTCACGTCGTCGACCTGCATGACCACGTCGGGATGGGTCATGTCCCCCCTCCTCGACCGAGCTGGGGCCGCAGCATGATGAGGAACGCCGGGCCGCCGATCAGGGCGGTGAGCACGCCGATGGGCATGAGCCCGGATTCGAGCCAGTACACGTCGAGGGCCTTGATCGCCACGTCCGCCGCGACCACGAGTCCCGCCCCGAGCATGGCCGAGCCGATCACCAGCGGCCGGTGGCGAGGCCCGGTGAGCAGCCGCATCCAGTGCGGGCAGATGAGCCCGACGAACCCGATGGGGCCGGCGAGGACCACCGATCCCGCCGTCATGACGCCCGCCACCAGGAACATCACCAGCCGCAGGACGGCGAGGTTGACGCCGAGCGAGTGGGCCTCGGCGTCGCTGAAGGTAGCCACGTCCATCGCCCGGCCCATCCAGACCGAGATCAGAAACCCGACGATCGTGATCAGGACCACCAGCGTGATGGGGTCGGCCCGGCCTTCCATGAACAGCTTGGTCGGTTCCCACACAAGCGAGTCATTGAAATAGCCCATCATCCACGTCATCAGGTCGCCGCGCAGCCCCTTGGGCGCCAGAGACTGCACGAACATAATCGCGGCGCCGTTGATGGCGTTGACGATCACGCCGACGAGCAGCAGCCCGATGGGATCGATCCAACCGCGTCGCTGGGCGAAGAGGTAGACCACGAGCATGGTGACGCCGGCGCCGATGGCGGCGGCGCCGTGCTGTCCGCCGGCGAAAGCGAGCTGCGGGCTGAGCCAGACGAAGTAGAGAAAGATCATGACCCCGAGCGCCGAGCCGCTCGAGATACCGAGGATGTAGGGCGAAGCGAGGGGGTTGCGCAACAGCGCCTGGAGCAGCACGCCGGACACGGCGAGGGCGGCGCCTACGGCGAGGCCGATCACCAGGCGATCGCTGCGGATGGCCAGGACGTCGCGGAAGGTCTCCCAGTCGATGGTTCCGGTGTCAAGACGGGGGATGGGATTCCCCACGAGCAGGCGGGCGGCGCAGGCGGCCAGCAGCAACACGCCGAGCATCAGGAGCACCAGGATGTCGCGGCGTTGGAACGCGGATTGGTCGCGGGTCATGGCCGATCGCTCGACGCCTCTTCCATCACCGCGTCCACCTCCTCGGAGATTTCGGGATGCAGGAGCTTGGTGAGCTCCGCGGCGATGGTGGGCATGGAGGTGCTGGGCAGCAGGGCCAGGGGATGGCGCAGCTCGACCACGCGGGCCTCGCCGACGTCGGGCAGCGACTCGGCCGACTGGGTCGTCGCCACCGCCCCGCCGGCGGCCCCGCCCGCGGTCGAGGCGTTGACGATCACCACCACGTCGGGCTCGAGCCGGAGCAACTGCTCACGATCGAGCGTGGGATACATCCCGGCCAATTCGTCGAGTACATTGGCCCCGCCGGCGAAGGACAGCATCTCATCGAGGAACGTACCCGGCCCGGCCGCGGTTGGCGGTTGCCGACCGATGAGCAGCAGCGTCCGCACCGTGGGCTCGGTGAGGGTCAGTTCGGCGAGCATCCGCAACTGGTTGCTGAGCTCCTGGGAGAGCACCTGGGCCGCCATGGGATACCCGATCGCCCCGCCCACGCTGCGCGTCGGGTCGACCGCGTCCGGGTCCCAGAGCGCCTCCTGCACGTCGGCGATGGTGTCAATCCTGTACGTCAGCACTTTCCAATCGTGACGATCGGCGAGTTCTCGGAGCTTCTGCGGCACGCCGTCCCGGGTCTGCTGGAGGAAGATGTGCGTCGGGCGCAGGAATAACAACTTCTCGTAGTCGAGATTATAGAGATCGCCGACCACGGCGACGTCCCGGCGTTCGCGGATGGGGTCGTGCTGCATCACGCCGACGAGCAGGTCGGCCCGCTCGAGATCGACGATCATCTGCGTGATCGCGGGCGACACGGTGACGATGCGTTTGCCTTCCGCTGATTCGGACGTCGACGGTTGTTGATCGCAGCCCATCGGGGCCAGAAGCAGGCCCGATAAACTGAACAGGATCGCAACGGTTTGCCGAAATGAATACCGGAACATGGCGGCAATCGTAAGTACGCGTTTGTCCACTGTCAAAGAAACGCACGACTAGCGAAAGGATGCGCAATGTCGAAACTCACACAAAGTCTCAGTGGGATGGTGCGACGGCTGCGTGGCATGGGGCCACAGGAGCCGGTTGAAGTCGAACTCAACGCCCTTCCGTCGCACCCGGAACCCGAATCGCAAACCGAGACGGATACGGATACGGATACAGATACGGAAGCGTCCCCCTCCGAAGCGGCGGCGGCGACCGAAGTGCTCGAGCGCGAGGATGAACCCAATGAAGATGTGGACGACCAGGACTCCGAATCGGAACGGCACGGCCTGCTCGCCCGCTTCTCCGGTCGCCAGCGCGATGAAGCCATCGCCGAACTGCAGCGCGGTTACAGCGAGGTGATCGACCTCGCCCGGGCGGTGCGGACACACATGGAAACCCAGTCCGAGCGCTCGGAGCGGATGGTCGGACTGATGGATCGACTCTCGCAGTCGATGCAGGCCCTGCCCGAGAGCGGCCGCAACCAGTCGCGGATGCTCGAGGCCCTGCAGAACCACATCGACGTGCAGGCCCGGCAGTCGGGCGATTTGAACGAGACGATGCGCGGCCTGTCCCGTCACGGTGAACACCAGGCCCAGGTGCTCGGCGTGATCCAGCAGCAGCTTGACGCCAATCATGACACCGACCGCGAGATGCTCGGCAGTATCGGCCGGCTCAACGAGACCATGGGCCGAATCAACGAATCCAACCACGCCTCGGTCAGCGTGCTGAAAAACATGGCCGACCAGGGCGCGACCGTCGACCGTCACATGCAGGAGCTGATCACCCGCAATCAACGTCACATGACCACCCTGTCGGTGGCGACGTGGGCGATCGCGGCGGCAGTGATCGGCGTAGCGGCATGGGTGGCGGTGTCCGTCGGGCAACTGCGACCGGCGGACGGGCCGATGCAACCGACGGCCGCAATCGGGCTGACCGCCCCCGACACCGGTCCGGCGGCACCCGCGCCGGCCGAGGCCAGCTCCGCCGAGCCGACGCGCGCCGAATCGGAACTGCAGCCGGTCGTCGCTTCGGAAGAACCGACGCCCGCCGAACCCGCGGCCGAAACGGACGCCGGCGACGCAGCCGCGCCGCCCGAATCCCCGAGCGGCGACAACACCGCGGAGACGCCGAGCGATCCGCCGTCCGAGGCGGACCTCGCCGACGCGTCGACGCCCAAGGCGATCACAGAGTCGCATTGATACCCTCGAGGAGCCGAGCGGCGGTGTCGCCGTC
>CAYFQS010000338.1:0-4369 GCA_964345245.1 uncultured Planctomycetaceae bacterium
GAATTGTGAGGATTCGGGTCATCGACATATGGCGGTTATTCGCCTGACGGTCTAAACTTAACCGGATTGCCGGCCGGATGCCCCGGCGGCGGCAAGTGAGTGAAGTGATGCTTGTACTCGACCAGCAACACCGCGGCACGAACGAACGGCTCAGCGAGCAGCTCGCCGCCGTGGAGGAACGGTTCAACGCCGAGCTGATCAGCGATCTGCAGGCGGTGCGCGACCTCGTTGGGCATATCGAACGCTACCGGGGCAAGATGCTTCGCCCGTCGCTGCTGCTGCTGACCGGGATGGCGGTCGATCCCCGGGGCTCGGTGACCGATCGGCACATCACCCTCGCCGCGGTGGTCGAGATGGTGCACATCGCCACGCTGGTGCACGACGACGTGCTCGATGAAGCCAACGTGCGACGGGGCGGGAACACGGTCAACGCTCTCCGCGGCAACGAGGCGGCGGTCATGTTCGGCGACGTGCTGATCAGCCACGCTTACCACCTCGGCTCGTCGCTGGAGTCCACCACGCCCGCCCGAATGGTCGCCGCCACGACCAACACCGTCGTCGAAGGTGAGCTGCTGCAACTGGCCAACCGCAACAACTGGCGGCTGAGCGAAGAGACCTACTCCGAGATCGTCCGCCGCAAGACGGGCGCACTGATCGGCGCCAGCGCCCGTCTCGGCGCGTGGGCGTCGGGCATGGACGAGCTTCACGGCCAGGCGGTCTATGACTTCGGCGAACGCATGGGCGTGGCCTTCCAGATCATCGACGATGTGCTCGATCTCACCGGCTCGCCCGCCGTGATGGGCAAGTCGCTCGGCAAGGACCTGGAGAAAGGCAAGCTCACGCTGCCGTTGATCCATCGGCTGGAAACGGCCGAGCCGGACGAACGGCGTCGGCTGCAAGGGCTGCTTGAAGCCGGCGACCTCGACGCCGGCGCCCGCGAGATCGGCTACATGCTCCTCGACAGCGATTCCACCTGGTACGCCCACCACCGGGCGGAGCAGTACATCGAACAGGCCAAGGCGGCGATCGCCGTGCTGCCCGACTCCGCGGCGAAGGAAATGATGCTCGCCGTGGCCGATGCGGTGGCGACGCGGTCGGCGTGACCGCCAGTCGATGACCATGCCTTAAGTCTTGCTAACGCCGGGTGGCGTTCCACAAGTCGATGTCGGCGTTGACGGCCGCTGCTCGCCGCGTCAAGCTACCCACTCCACGAAGCTCCGCCGGTCGAGGATCGGGCTCGTCGGCGGCTTCCCGCGAGACACCTCGCCTGATGAAAGGAAGAGCCCCGTGCTGTACCGCACCCTCGGCAAGACCGGCCTCGAAGTATCCCAACTCGGCTTCGGCTGCATGCGCCTGCCCATGGTGGGCGAGGGCGAGCAGGCCCGAATCGATCGCGATCGCGCCACGCCCATGATCCGCCGGGCCGTCGAAGCCGGGGTGAACTACATCGACACCGCGGTGTTCTACTGCAATCACGACAGCCAGGCCGCCGTCGGCGAGGCGCTCGACGGCATCCGTGACCGCGTCGTGCTCTCGACCAAGAACCACTGCTACGACGATGAAAAGCAATGGTGGCGGAACCTCGAAGATTCACTGCGCTTCCTGCGCACCGACTACATTGACCTCTACAACTTTCACGGCATTCAGTGGAAGCGGTACGTCGAGGACATCGAACCGCGAATGTACGCATGGATGGAGAAGGCCCGCGACCGGGGCATGATCCGCCACATCTGCTGCTCCTTCCACGACAGTGCCGAAGCGATGCGGAAGGTGGTCGACACCGGCCGGTTCGAGTCCATCACCGTCCAGTACAACATGCTCAACCAGGATTTCGAAGAGGCGATCGCCCACGCTCACGAGCAGGGCATGGGCGTGGTGATCATGGGCCCGGTCGGGGGCGGGCGGCTCGGCGTGACCAGCGAGGTGCTCCAGAAGCTCGTGCCCGGCGTCGAGCGCGTGCCCGAACTCGCCCTGCGCTTCGTGCTGGCCAACCCGAACGTCACCGTCGCCCTGTCCGGCATGTCCACGATCGAGCAGGTCGAGGAGAACCTGGCCGTGGCGAGCGATCCGGTGGCACTGACCGACGAGCATCGTGCGTTGATCGACGAACATCTCGAGCGACTCAAGAATGCCGAGAAACGCCAGTGCACGGGGTGCAAGTACTGCATGCCCTGCGACGCGGGCGTGAATATCCCGGCGATCCTCGCTCAGTACAACCTGGCGCGGATTTACGGCCTGACCGAGGCGGCGGCGGAGAGGTATGGCAAGCTGATCGCCAAGGGCGTCGCCGCCGACGCCTGCACGGAGTGCGGGGCGTGCGAGGACGCCTGTCCGCAAGACCTCGACATCCGTGATCAGCTCAAGGCAACGCATCAGATGCTCGCGAAGAGTTGATCGCGGGGCAGTCGGTTGCGGCGCGCCCCGCTTCAGCGGGGCGTGTTCCGGCGATCAGCCCCCGCACTCGCTGAAGCGAGGCGGGCCGGCGGGTTGGGCCGATCTCCCGCACTCGCTGAAGCGAGGCGGGCCGGGGATCGTTCATCGCGGGCGAGGCATCCTGTTCTCGGATATAGTGGACGCACGTTGGTCTTGACGAGGGAAGGCACGTCATGCGTAGCTGTTGTGTTCTGTTCGCGGTGATGCTCACTGCCGGGGGTGTTCTCGGCGGAGAGGCGATACCGCGCGATGACGAGGGCGGATTGCTCGCCGTCACGGCGATGTGGGAAAACGACTCGCCATACTTCAAACCCAACGACTCGAGCGACCGCTACTACACGAACGGCGTCGCGATCGACATCGCCTTCACCGCCGATTGGGCTCAGACGTTCATGGACGCGATGCCGTCTTTCGAAGGCATCGACACCTGGCCGCACACCACGGCCGGCGTGCAGGTCGGCCAGCTCATGTTCACGCCTGAAAACCTGAGGAATCCGAATCGCATCACCGGCGACCGCCCTTACGCCGGCTACCTCTTCGCCGGGGCGCACCTGCAGCGGGCGAGCAACGCCGCGACCACGGCCGTGCCCACCCTCGACGTGTTCCAACTGGAGATCGGCGTGGTCGGCGACGCCTCGGAAGCGGAGGCCGCACAGGACGCCGTGCATGAGCTGTTCGACGACGTCGATCCACAGGGCTGGGACAACCAGGTGGGCGACGAGGTCACCGTCCAGTTCTACTACCGCAAGAAATGGCGTTTCGATCTGATCACCGCGGAGTCGAATGACTGGGGCGTACAGTTCCAGGCGATTCCCGCCGTCGGAGGCGCCCTCGGCTCGGTCTACCGACATCTCGAAGCCGGCGCGGTGTTCCGCCTCGGGTGGAACCTGCCGGATGATTTCGGCCCGGCCCGGATCGCCGACGTCGCCTTCAACGGCGGCCTGCCGCGCGCGGGCTGGTCGATCTCCGCCTACGGCCGGCTGACCGGGCGACTCGTCGACCACAACCTCTTCCTCGCCGGCGGAGAATTCAGCGACAACGCCCACGGCGTCGCCCGCCAGCCCCTCGTCGGCGAGGGGCAGTTCGGCTTCGACCTCTGCTACCACAGTGCGAGTTGGACCTTCGCCCTGACTTACGGCCAGACGTTTGTCACCGCGGAGTTCGACCGCCAGGACAGCCACCATGCGTACGGCCTGTGGGGCCTGATGGTCGAGCGCCGGTTCTGAACGTCGGGGGCGCCAGACTCAGTACGTGGTCTGCAGTTCGAGCAATGAGATTTCCGCCGGGCAGCGGAAACGCCACGGGAACCATGACCCGACGCCCGGACTGACGAACAGTCGATGCCGGCCGCGCTGGTACAGCCCGCGGGTATAGCGGCAGGACAGCGAACTGAGCGACAGCCGGTCGCCGCCGTCCTTTCGGTTGAAGACCATCTGCCCGCCGTGGGTATGGCCGGAAAGCGTCAGGTCGATGTCGTTTCGGCACGACGCGTCGAAGGCGTGAGGGTGATGAGCCAGAAGGAGCCGCAGTTCGGCGCCGTGCATCCCGTTCGCCACCCCGCGCACCCACCGCTCGAGCCGGGGCTCCCTGGCGGTCCAGTCGATCCCGCCCACCGCGACGCGGTGGCCTTCGCAGTCGATACTCACCGCGCGGTTGACCAGCAATTCCACGCCCGCCTTGTCGAACGCCCGGGTCAGCGCCTTCACGTCATCGAGGTGATCGTGATTGCCGAGCACGCAGTACACGCCGGCCGGAGCGTGAAGCTGCCGCACGGCGTGGAGTACCGGATCGAGATACGCGTTGGAGAAGTCGATGAAGTCGCCGGTGATGGCGATGATGTCGCCGGCCAGGGCGTTGGTCGCTTTGACCACGTGGGGCAGATGTTCGGGGGTGAGCAGCTTGCCCACGTGCAAATCGGACAGGTGGGTGATCTTCA
>CAYFQS010000339.1:0-4359 GCA_964345245.1 uncultured Planctomycetaceae bacterium
GCTGCCGACCACGTGATTGAGAGAAAAGCCGCGTGCTGAGGGAGGGTTGCCGACCACGTGATTGAGAGAAAAGCCGAGTGCTGAGGGAGGGTTGCCGACCGAAGCACCGGATTGATACCCGCGCGGCTAAACCTGCTACCGCCCGTCCACCGTCAGATCGGTCGGCTTCTCCACATCCCCCGCGGCGATCTTGTCGAAGCCGCTGCCGAGTTCGCCGATCGGGTCCGGCGGCTTGACCTCGACGGTCTTCTGCCCGAGCTTCGCCTCGCCCGCCTTCACCTTCGCCTCGAACTTGCGGCACTCATCCAGCAGCGCGCCGAGTATCTCTTCCTCCGGGACGTTGGCGACCTTGTCGCCCTGGACGTAGATGATCCCGCGGCGGTCGCCGGCGAAGATCGCCACGTCCGCCCCTTCCGCCTCGCCCGGGCCGTTGACGATGCAGCCCATCACGGCGACCTTGATCGGCAGTTCGATCTCGGTCTTGAGCTTCTCGCGGACCTCCTGGACGAGTGAGAACAGGTCGACCTGGATGCGGCCGCAGGTCGGGCAGGCAATCAGGTCCACGCCCTTGCGCTGGCGCTTCTCGAGGCAGTAGAGCAGTTCGAGGCCGTCCTCGACCTCGTAGACCGGGTCGTTGGCGTAGCTGATGCGGATGGTGTCGCCGATCCCGGACGCCAGCAGGTGGGCCAGCGGCGCGATCGAGCGGATCGTCCCCGTTTCCCGCGGGCCGGCGTGGGTCACCCCGAGGTGCAGCGGATGGTCGAAGCGCTTGGAAATCTCGGTATACGCATCGATCGTCAGCGTCGGGTCGGGGCTCTTGGCGCTGATGACGATGTCGTAGAAGTCGTTTTCGTAGAAGATGTCGAGGTATTCTTCGAGCTTGGTGATCATGATCGCAAGCAGGTGGCCGTGCTTGTGATCGGAGAACACCCCGCCGAGTTCTTTCATGCGTTTCTGCTTGTCCCGGCGTTCGACGATGGAGCCCTCGTTGACGCCGACGCGAATGGGCAGGTTGTTCTCTTTGCAGGCGGCGATGACCTGCTCGACCTGCTTGCGCTCGGAGATGTTGCCGGGGTTGAGCCGGATTTTGTGGACGCCCGCCTCGATGGCCTCGATGGCCCGCTGGAAGTGGAAGTGGACGTCGGCCACGATGGGCACCTTCACCTGCGGGATGATCTGCCGCAGGGCGTCGGTGTCCTTCTTCATGGGCACGGCGAGGCGGACGATGTCGGCGCCCGCCGCGGCGAGGCGGTTGATCTCCGCCACGCAAGTGTCGATCTCATAGGTATATCCGGCGGTCATGGTCTGCACGGAAACCGGGGCGTCGCCGCCGATGCTCACGCGGCCGACCCGGTCGTCGCCGAGGGTGACCTGCCTGGTCTGTCGTCTGGGCAGCATGGCTTGCACTCGTCAGAAAAAAAGACACATCCCCGCATTAATCCACGCCGAATAGTAGCCGATTCAAAGCAATGCAGCCATGCACCAATCCTGGCGAAAAACCGGGTGCGAATGCGCTGCCTCGTGGTCGGCGACGCGCCGGCCGAACCGGAGCCGGGTGGACTTTACAGCAGGCCATGAAGGATGAGTCACCAACGACCACCGGTGCTTGACACGCTTCGCATCAGCGAACAGGAACGTCAGGCGGTGATCAAAGACATGGACAGCCGCACGAGTCGCCGCGCCGGTGCGGAGCGGCGGGAAGACGCCCGCAAGGCCTTCCTCGGCGCCCGGGTGATCGTGCAGATCCGCCAGCAGGACCAGACTCGAGTCAACTTCCTCGTTCAGCCGCGGAACATCAGCCAGACCGGCCTGTCGTTCCTGCACGGCACGTTCCTCTATCGCAGTACGCACTGCGTGGTGATGTTCAAGGCCCCGAACGGACAGGTCGTTCAGGCGGCGGCGAGCGTGCAGCGTTGCCGCCACGTCAAGTCGCGCATTCACGAGGTGGGGGTGAAGTTCGACGAGCCGCTCGCGAGTTCGGCGCTCAGCGACGCGCCGGTCGATGAGCAGCAGGAGGAGGCGACGAGCGAAGAGCTGCCTTCGCTGTCCGGGCGGATTCTCTACATCGAAGACCACCTCGATGACCGCGAGCTGCTCCAGTTCCACCTCTCGAGCGTCGGGGTGACGCTCGAGCACGCCAGCGACGGGATGGAGGCCCTGACGCAACTCGAGGGGCCGGGATACGACCTGATCATCACCGGGGTCGGGCTTGCGGGGATGAGCGGCGCGGAGGTCGTCGAGGCGTTGCGCGGGGCGGAGTATGCCGGCCGCATCTGGGCGATGACCGCGGATGACAATCCCGAGACGCACGAGCAGATGCTGGCCAAGGGCTGCGAGCGGGTGATCGTCAAGCCGTACGAATTCGCCAAGGTCGCCGGCTACCTCGCGGAGTTCCTGCCCACGGGCCCGCCGGACAGCGAGCCCGAGCCGGTGATGCTCAGCGAGCTCTGGAACAAGCCGAAGATGAGGCCGCTGATCCTGCAGTTCCTCCAGCGACTTGAACAGCAGGTGAAGCAGATTCAGCAGTTGGCGGCCGGGAATGAGATCGCGGCCTGCCGCAAGCTCTGCCTCGACGTGAAGGGTGCGGCCGGCGGATACGGATATCCGCAGATCAGCGATACCGCGCATGAGCTGGCCAACGAACTGAATGAGCAAACAGCCGGCGAAGACCTGGAAGACCAGATCAACTCGCTCGAGAAAATGGTCCAAGCCGCAGTGGCGTTACGGCGGCAGATGTCGTCAACCGACGAATCCTTCGGCTGATGGCGAACGCAACGGTCGCCGGCATGTGTCGGCGACGCCTGAAACAGGGATCAGGTTGTTCGGGAACCTGGGTTCGGGGGATCTTGACCCTGGAGATCGCCTGTACGCAACGACAGGATCACGGCAATGGAAACCGCTGAATACACCGGGGAGACCCAGCAGCCACGGCGTTGGGAACTGAGGTCGCGTCGCGCGGGATCGGGCGGCCCGAGGCCGAACGCCTTCGTCGCCCGCCAGCCGATCCTCGATGCGGGTGAGAAGCGATACGGTTACGAGCTGCTGTTCCGGTCCGGCAAGAGGAACACCGCCGATCACGCCAACGCCGACTGGGCCTCGATCAACGCGATCCATCAGGCGTTGCACGTCGCCGGCCTGAACGAAATGATCGGCCGCACGAAGATATTCGTGAACGTGACCGGCTACACGCTGCTCGAAGGCATCCATGAGGTTCTCCCGCCGAAGCAGACGGTGCTGGAACTGCCCTCGGCGCCTGGCGAAGCGCCGGAGTTGCTGGAGCGGATCGACGCGTTGAGGAAAGACGGCTACCGGGTGGCCATCTCGCACAAGACGTTCGAGGGCGGCGGGGCCATTCAGTCCCGGGCCGACTTCGCCAAGGTGGATTTCTGCCGGACGGATGAACACGCGCGGCGGATTCTGGCCGAGCAGCTTCGCGATGCGGGGATTCGGCCCGTGGCCGAACGCGTCGAGCAGCGGGAGGAGTTCGAATGGGGCCAGGCGATGGGCTTCGAACTCTTCCAGGGCTACTTCTTCTGCCAGCCGCAGATCGTCGCCGGGCTTGAGACGCCGATGCTCAAGAGCAGCCAGTTCCGGCTGCTCACGCAGGTGAGCGCGGCTCACCCCGATTTCCAGGCCGTGGCGGAAACGATCAGCCGCGATGTGACCCTCGCCGGCGATCTGCTGCGTTACCTGCGGTCGGCGGCGTTCGGATTGTCCCAGCCGGTCTCGACGATTCAGCAGGCCCTGGCCCTGCTGGGCGAGAAGCAGCTCAAACGATGGGCGTGCCTGGTGGCGATGGCCGGACTCACCCAGGGCAAGCCGGCTGAACTGGCCCGGACCGCCCTGATCCGGGCCGCCCTGTGCGAGCGCCTCGCCGGGCCGCTTGAAATGGAAGATCGGCACTACGAGTTGTTCCTGCTCGGCCTGCTGTCGGTGGTCGACGCCATGGTCGGCCGGTCGATGACCGAGGTGATCGGTCACCTGCCGCTCGCCCCGGACCTGCGCGGCGCCCTGCTGGGCGACAGCTCGCCCATGGGCAAGGTCCTCGCCCTCGTGCGGGGCTACGAGAAGGCGGAGTGGACCGCCCTGACCGCCCTGACCGGGATGCTCAAGCTCGACAGCAACGCCCTGGCCAACGAATACCAGGCCTCGATCCAGTGGGCGGATCAGACGCTCCAGCGCTGAGGCGTTCGGATAGCCGGGACCAAACCTGGTCCCGGCTCGCCTTCGCACAAGAGCGATGACCGTTCCGCCCGCGTTCACGATCCGGGAGCAGTTTGCTCCCGGCTGTTGTGAAGTCTGCCGATAGCCGGGACCAAACCTGGTCCCGGCTCGCCTTCGCACAAGAGCGATGACCGT
>CAYFQS010000340.1:0-4323 GCA_964345245.1 uncultured Planctomycetaceae bacterium
CGAGACCGATGGCGAGAAAATGGTGCTTCAGGCCCTCCGTTTCGTCGAGCAGCGTCTCGATTTCGCGGGCGTAGGCGTCGGTGTATCGGAGGGTGGAACCTTCCGGCGTTTCGAATCGGATGATGAACTCCGCCCGGTCTGCGGTAGGCAGGAATTCCGTCGACAACCGCGTACCGAGATAGACGCCGGACACGAGAGCCGCCACCGCGATCAACAGCGTCAGCCAACGATGGTCGAACGCCCGGTCGAGGACCCACGCGTAGCCGGCTTCAAGGCGCTCCTCGAACGCCCGCGACCATCGCCGCACCCGCCCCGGCTGCCGGGGCACCCGCAGCAGTCGTGAGCAGAGCATCGGCGTCAGCGTGAGGGCGGTGAAGGTCGAGGCGAAGACCGTGACCGCGGTCGTGATCCCGAACTCGAAGAAGAACCGGCCGATGATCCCGGCGGTAAACGCCACCGGCAGGAAGACCGACGCGAGAGCCAGCGTGTTGGCGATCGCGGCGAAGGCGATCTCGTTCGTGCCCACCCGGGCCGCGGGAATCGGTTCGGCGCCTTCTTCCTGGTGGCGGTAGACGCTTTCCAGCACGACCACCGCATCGTCGATCACGATCCCGATCGCCAGGATCAACGCAAGCAACGTCAACGTGTTCAAGCTGAAGCCCATGGCGAAAGCAACCGCCAGTCCGGCGAGCAGCGAGGTGGGAATCGCCAGGGAGGTGATCAATGTGCCCCATCCGGTCCGCAGAAAACCCAGCACCACGAGGACCACGAGTCCGGTGGCCATAAAGATTGTCGTCACGAGGTCGTGTACGTTCTGCTCGACGTAGGTCGAGTCATCCGCGGCGATGGCGTAGCTGAGCCCCGGTGGAAAGTCCTCGGCCAGTTCCTTCATTCGTTCTTCGACCGCGTCGGTGAGGGCGACGGTGTTGGCATCGGACTGCTTGACCACGCCGAGTCCGACCGCGGTCCCGCCGGCGAACCGCCCGGTCTGGCGATCGTTCTCGACGCCGGCCACCGCCTCCCCGACGTCGTCGATCCGGATCGGCCGGCCGTCGCGGACCGTGATCATCAGGTCGTTGATCGGCTCGGGGGAGCTGAACTGTCCCTTCGTACGGATGAGGAACTCGCGCTGCTCGCTTTCGATTCGCCCGGACGGGATATCAACGTTGTTGGCCTGGATCGTCGCGACCACGTCCTGCACCGTGACGCCGTGGGCCGCGAGTTTGTCGGCGTCGAGGCGAACCCGCACCGCGTACAGCCGCTCGCCGCCGATCTGGATTCGAGCCGCCCCCCGCAGGTTCGCGAGTTGCTCCTTCAGCACCTCGTCGGCGTACCGGGTGAGACGGACCGCGTCCCACCGCTCGTCCCCGGTCAGGGCGATCCACATCACCGCCCGGGCGTCGGGGTCGACCTTCCGGACGATCGGGGCTTCGATATCCTCCGGCAGTTCCCGCCGCGCCCGGTCGACGCGGTCGCGCACGTCCTGGGCGGCGATGTCCACGTCCCGGTAGAGCTGGAACTCCGCCGTGATCTGCCCGACCTGCTCCCTCGCCGTGGACTGCAGCGCCTTCAGGCCCTCTACCGTGTTGATCTGCTCCTCCAGCGGCTCGATGATCTCCGTCTCCACCACCTGCGGCTCGGCGCCGGGGAGCACGACGTTGACGCTGACGATGGGGAACTCGATGTCCGGGTTCTCTCGCACCGGCATGTGGAAGTAGCCCCACAGCCCGAAGATCGCGAGGACGAGGAACACCACGACCGTCAATACCGGGCGGCGGATGGTCAATTCCCAGATCATGACGCCTCGGGCTCCTCCGGCGAATCGGCGGGCTGGGGCTGCGCTTGCCCGGGCTGGACACGATCACCGTCGTTGAGGCCCATGTGGCCCTGGGTGACGACGCGCTCGCCGACGGCCACGCCTTCGCGGATCTCCACTTCCCCCGGCCGGCGAAGCCCGATGGTCACCGCGCGGCTGGCGGCCTTGCCGTCTTCGACCACGAAGACCTCGTATCCCGTGCGCGTGCTGACCAGCGCTTCTTCCGGCACGATCGGTCGCTGCTCCCGAACGTCCACGGTGACCGAGGCGTTCGCGAACAGGCCGGATTTCAGTTGCTCGTTCTCGTTCGGCAACTCCGCTTTGACGAGAAACGTTCGTGTCTCCACGTCGACCGCCGGACTGATGAACACGACCCGGCCCTCGAACGACTCATCCGGGAAGGCGGGGGTGGTGACCGTGACTGTCTGATCCTCCGCCAGCCGCCCCAGCACGCGCTCGGGCAGGTCGAAGGCGACTTCGATGGGCTGGAGTTGGTAGACCGTCGCGAGATGCTCGCCGAGGCCCACGAAATCGCCCACGTCCACCATGGCTCGGGAGATCACGCCGTCCAGGGGACTGACCACCTGCGTATCTTCGATCTGCTCCTCGACGACCTTGATGCGGGCGTCGAGTCGGTCGACTTCGGCGACGGCGCGCTGGTAATCGCTGCGGGCGTTGGCGAACTCGTCCCACGCCGCGGCTTCCTGCTCGTAGGCGTCGCCCACCCGATCGAAGACGCGCTTGGCTTTGTCGCGGGTGGCGACGGCGGCCTCGCGGGCGGCGAGGAGCGTTCGGCGCTCCTCGACGAGCTCATCGTCGTCGAGCCGAATCACCATCTCGCCCGAATTGACCGGGTCGCCCTCGACGAAGGTCACGTCGGTGACGGTGCCGGCAAGCTCGGCCTGGAGTTCGACGTGGCGGATCGACTGAACCGATCCGATGCCGGTTACCGTCTCACGAATGGCGTCGGCCCGGACCCTCACGACCCGCACCGGGGTGGCCTGCTTGTCGCCGGCGTCGGCCTGCTCCTCGCCGCACGCCGTCAGGCCGGCCACGGCCAGCGCCGGCAGCAGAGTGGCCAGGCAGCGGAAAAACCGGTTGTTCAAATAAGTTAACTGCATGGTACAAAAGGGCCCGCCGGCGCGATCGCCGGGTCCGGTATTCTCGTATCGTAGGCGGCTGCCGGCAAGTGAATGCCTTGCCGCCGGCTGGGGCAATCGATCAAGTACGTCTGCGGCTTTGTCCGATAAGACTCACAATGGCTGACGTTCTCAACCAGTCCGAGGTCGATGCGCTGCTCGCCGCCGTGGACGACGGTGAGGTGCAGAACGCCGAGGCGGGTGGACCGGGCAGTGCCCAGGTCTTCTCCAACCACCGCAAGCCGGGCGAGGCGTTCGAGGTTCGCCCCTACGACTTCAAGCGCCCCGAACGCGTCAGCAAGGACCAGATGCGGGCCCTCGAAACCCTCCACGAAGGGTTCTCGCGGAACTTCGGGGCGTCGCTCAGCGGATTCCTCCGCACCATCGTCGAGGTCAAGGTCGCCAACATCGAGCAGCTCACCTTTGGCGAGTTCATCCAGTCGTTGCCCAATCCGACGAGCTTCAACCTGCTCACCTGCCATCCGATCGAAGGGCAGATGTGCCTGGAGATCAGCCCGCTGATCATCTATCCGATCATCGACCGGCTGCTCGGCGGGTCCAACGCGGAGCTGTTCATTCCCCAGCGGCCGCTGACGCAGATCGAGCAGCGGCTTGTCTCGAAGATCACCGACCGGGCGATGGGCGCGCTGTCCGAGGCGTGGGCGAACGTGACGCCCATCGAATTCGAGCTGACCGAGACCGAGTCGAACCCGCAGCTCGTGCAGATCGTCCCGCCGAACGAAGTCGTGGTCGTCGTGGCCTTCGAACTGAAGATGGGCGGTCGTGCGGGCACCATGTCGCTGTGCATTCCATTCAACGTGATCGAACCCGTGATGGACAAGCTCGCCAGCCAGGGCTGGAACGCCTACAAGCACGGTCGCAGCGACGACGATCTGAAGCACAAGGTCGCCGAGAAGCTGAACCGGGCGCGTCTGACGAGCACGGCCCTGCTCGCCGAGACGAGCATCACCGTGGGCGACCTGCTGAACATGTCGCCGGGCGATCTGATCACCACCGACAAGGCGTCGAGTTCACCCATCGTGCTTGCCGTGGGCGGCAAGAAGAAGTACATCGCCAATCTCGGGCAGTTCCGGGGCAAACGGGCGGTCAAGGTCGTCCGCACCATCACGCCCAAGGACCGGGTCTGACCAACTCTCGCGCCGGCGGGGCCCGTGGCTTGCGATACGTTACGTGCTGCGGGATATTGCCGCCTGCCGAATCGCATCGTCCCCTGGAGGTGTTGCATGACGCCGCGCCAACGCGTGCGGTGGGTTCCTGACAACAATCCAGTTCAAGTGGGAGAGGGGATAGCTGGCCGTGATCGACTGAAACCGGGCGAGGTCGCCCGCCTCGAAGGCTTGGCCGACG
>CAYFQS010000341.1:0-4315 GCA_964345245.1 uncultured Planctomycetaceae bacterium
CTCCGATTTCAGCTTCTCCGGGAACTTCTCCTTGACCTTTTGAAGCTTCGGCAGGGCGTGGGCCTGGACGTACGGCTGGAACGGATTCTGCTTCACGTAGTCCTGGTGATAATCCTCGGCATCGTAGAACGCGTCGAGCTTCTCCAGCGTGGTCACGATGGGCTTATCGAAAGCGCCCGCTTCTTCGAGTTGCCTGATGTACGCCTCGGCGACCTTCTTCTGCTCCTCCGGTTCGTAAAAGATCGCGGAGCGATACTGCTTGCCCACGTCGGGGCCCTGGCGGTTGAGCTGGGTCGGATCGTGGGTGGCGAAGAACACCCGCAGCAGCTCGCCGTAGGTGATCCGCGACGGGTCGTAGGTGACACGCACGACCTCGGCGTGATCGGTTCGACCGGCGGAGACGGTGCGGTAGTCGGCGGTGTCCTTCGACCCGCCCGCATAGCCGGACACCACCTCCGAAACGCCCTGGAGTTGTTCGAAGACCGCTTCGACACACCAGAAGCATCCGCCGGCGAACACGGCCTGGCGTTCGCCTGCGGCCTCTTCGGTGGTGGTGTCAACCCTGGGCTCGGGCAGCCGCTGACCGGGGTTCGTGTTCATCTCGTTTTCTCCGGTGGAATCGGCATCGGTGCGATTGCAGCCGGCAAACGCCAGCGCCGCGACGAGCATCGTGAGCGCGAGTGAGATGCCGGGCCGTCCTTTCATGGTGAAACGTTATGCCGGCCCCACCGCGGCGGCAACTCAAGCGTGCGAAGATTCCACCACGAGGCGATTTCAGTCCGGCGGTTGACACAGGGCCCGTGCCATGCGGGCGCCGAGATCGCGATAGATCTCGCGGGTCAGCACCGTCTCGCCGGCCAGGGCATACGGGATTTCGACGGTCGCGCTGAAGCCGGTGATCTGCTCGGCGGCCCAGGACGACAGCGTCGGCGGACGCTCGATGCGGTAGTAGTTGGTCCGCGAAACCCACCGCACGCGATTGACAAACTCCTCCCGCCCCAACTCGCCGAATGCCTCGGCCAGATGGGGCGTCCAGCGCTGCAGGTACCAGCCGATCTCGCGGGCGGAGAGGTCCGGCAGATGCAGGTACGCGCCGCGGCCCTCGCTGAGACCCGGGGCGTGCAGGTCCAGCACCGCCAGCGGGCGGCATCGCTTCTTCCACCGGCCGAAGTCGTACAGGTAGCAGTGATTCTCGTGCCGCATGGACGGGCGTTGCCAGGCGCGGTTGACATCCCAGGGGAACGGGTCTTTGCCGTAGTCGCCGTCCACCACGCCGTCGACGTGGGCGAGCGGGATCACCCAGGTGACCGGCGCATCGTGGTGGGGCATCTCGCGGAGCAGGCCGTCGAGCACCCAGGATCCCGGGGTCTCCCCGGCGTGTTGGCGGGCGACGAGGAAGACGCCCGGCCGATCACCGTCGGCTTGGCCGAAGTCGTTGGCGAGGCGAACGAGCGGCCGGCCGGCGTGGCTGACGCCGATCGTCCGGGCCGTCCAGTAATCGCCCGTTGCGCCGAGCGCCTCGGTCAGTTCCGCCATGCCGTAGGGGTAACACACGGCGAGGTCGAAATGGGTCCGGGGGGCGTTGACGGTCCACGCGACCTTGCGGCAGCCGTCGGCATCCTCAATGACCTCGCCGGCATCGAGTCGTCGCCAGTCGTCTCCGGCATAGCGGAGGACGGGGCGGATGTTCGTCGGCTCGCGTCCGCCGCCGAGCAGCGTGTCGACGTGGTCCAGTTCCAGCCGCAGCTTGCCGCCGCCTTCGCCGGCCTCATCGCCGACGCGGAAGCAGAACCACAACGACTCCGGCGCCCCGTGCGGGTCGGCGGTGAAGCCGACGACGGGCGGGTCGGCCTCGTCCTCGATCCGCACGCCGCAGACATTGCCGTGGGGGATTTCGTCGGTCACGTAAAGAGCCATGAGCTTCACTCCGTATGGGCATGCGCCATATATGCGGACGATACGGGAGAAAGCCGGATCGTGCGAGCACAACTTCTGGCAAGACGATGGATCGGTTCAAGCCGGACTGAAGCGTAAGCGAAGGTCCGGATCACGCCCGATCACCCGATCACCAGATGCTCTGTTACAATCGCGCGGCATGAGTGAGAAGATCGCCGTCATCTTCGACTTCGACGACACCCTCGCCCCGGACTCGACGAGCGGCGTGCTCGAGTCGGTCGGCGTGGACGCGCCATCGTTCTGGAAGGACACGGTCCAGCCGCTGCTCGCCGAGGGCTGGGACCCGATCCCCGCGTACCTGTACCAGATGATCGTCACGTCGAACGATCGACCCGCCGGCGACCGCATCACGCAGCAGCGGCTTGGCGCGTACGGCGAGTCGATCAGCGTCTTCCCCGGCGTCATGGAAATCTTCGACACCCTCATCACCCGCGCCCGCGGGATCGACCCGTCCATCGACGTGGAGTTCTACCTGATCTCCAGCGGCATCGGCGAGGTGCTGCGGGCGAGTTGCGTGGCGCCGAGATTCCGCGACATCTTCGCCAGCGATTTCGTCTACAACGAAGCCGGCGAAATCCTGTTTCCCAAGAACATCGTCAGCTTCACCGACAAGACGCGTTTCCTCTACCAGATCTCCAAGGGGCTGATCGGCCCCGAGGCCCGCAGCAAGCCCTTCGAAGTGAACCGCCGCATGCCGAGCGAGAACTACCGCATCCCCTTTCGCCACATGATCGTGGTGGGCGACGGCATGACCGACGTGCCGTGCTTCTCGCTGATCAAGCGGTACGAGGGGGTGGCGATCGGCGTGTACGACGCCGACCAGCCCGACAAGTGGGGCCGGTCGTATACCCTCGCCACCGATCGCCGCGTGATGGGGCTGTACCAGGCGAACTATCAGAAGGGCGGCGACCTGCACAACAACCTGCTCATGGCGGTCGGCGAGATCGCCGGTCACATCGCCGAGCAGCGGGGGGTGTGACGGCGCCCTTGCGGGCGGCGCCGATTCCCCGCCCCGTTGGATCGACGCGTCGTCACACGGCGTTGTGGGCGTTGGCGCGGAAGTGGTCGGACTCGTAGTACTCGAAATCGCGGCCGGTGGTCTCGCGCCACCACACGTCGGCGCGGGCGGCGAGACGCCGCTTCGCCTCCGCGTAAGCCGGGTCGTCGGCCACGTTCGTCAATTCGTGCGGGTCGCGCGACAGGTCGTACATCTCCTCGGGCGTGTCCATCTCGTGCGGGCCGTAGTAACGGATGTACTTCAGATCGCGGGTCCGGACGCCGTAGAACGGGTGGATGCCCCAGTACGCCGCATAGTGCTCGAAAAAAATCTCCTCGGCTTCGGGATGGGCATCGGCGAACAGCGAGCCGTAAAAGCTGCCGTGGTGGAATGTGTCGCTCGCGTCGAGCCCGGCCGCCTCGGCCAGCGTGCCGGGAATCTGCACCGTGTTGACCAGGTCGTCCACGACGCGGCGCTTCGGGCTCACGCCGGCCGGGAGTTTCATGATGCACGGCACGCGGAACAGCTCGTCGTACGGCAGCGTACCTTTCACCGTCATACGGTGTGAGCCCATCATGTCGCCGTGGTCGGCCACGAAGAGCACGACCGTGTCATTCCAGATGCCGAGCCGCTCGAACTCCGCGATGATGCGGCCGAAGTGCTCGTCCATCATCGCGATCATCGTCAGGTACTCCCGCGTCATCTTCCGCGCCGCCTCGGGATCGTCGATGCCGTGATGCCCGTCATCGTGATGCTCGCGCTGATAGGCGGGCTTGGCGTCGAAGGTCTCCTCGTGAAAGCTTGGCGGCAGCTCCAGCGAAGCGGGGTCGAACAGGTCGCCGTACTTCGGTTCGAGGAAGAACGGCGGGTGGGGCAGGTTCGTCGAGAAGGTGAAAAACAGCGGCCGATCGCCCGGCTGGTAGCCGCGCAGCCAATCGACGGCTTCCTCGGCGGCCACATAGTCGCGGCGGAGCAACATCGGCACGTGATCGATCCCGCGCCCGCGGGCGGTGGCGTCGTCGATCCGATTGTCATCATGGATCACGGCATGGTCGTAGCCGAGTTCGGTCAACGGCGTACCGATGTGCGACTTCCCGACGTAAACCGTCTCGTAGCCGGCGTCCCGGAAGACCTTGCCCACGGTGCGGTACTTCGGCGTGATGCGATTCTGATGATCGTAGAAACCGTAGTTGACCATCACGCCGCACTCATGCGCGTAGCGGCCGGTCTGAATCACCGCCCGCGAGGGCACGCACTGGGCCTGGGCGGTGAAGGCGCAGGGCAGGTGAACGCCTTCCGAGGCGAGGCGGTCGAGGTTCGGCGTGTGGGCCACGCCGTCGACGAAGCCCATCCGCTGATGCT
>CAYFQS010000342.1:0-4309 GCA_964345245.1 uncultured Planctomycetaceae bacterium
CGGTCCACGAGAACCTGCTCGAGTTGGCCGGCGCGTCCTTCCGCCCCATGGGCAACGCCGTCGAGGCCGCGGAAACATTCCCCGGCTGGGCCGGCTGGAAGCATTGAGCGACGGCCCCGGCGGGCGTTGCGCCCATCGAACGGATCGGGGGCGTGGCCGGCCTTGCCCGGTCGGTCTCATCCCGCCCTCGCCACCATGACCGTCCGGAACGTGGCCCGCATGCCGCTCTACGGTTTCGTCTCTGATCCCAGGCAGCGGCACAGGTATAGCGGAGTCTTTGATGAGTGCTCGCAGTACGCAGGAAACGAAGACATCGCGGATGACGCGACGCGGATTTCTTGATCGGGCCGGGCGCCTCGGGCTCGCCGCCACGCTCGCCGGACCATTGACGCGCGGCGTCGGCGCCGCCGCGGCCGACCGGCCCGGCCGTCGTCCGAACGTGCTGTTCATCCTCACCGACGATCAGCGTTGGGACATGATGAGCTGTGCCGGCCACGAGGTCCTGCACACGCCGCACATGGACCGCCTCGCGGCCGAGGGCACACGATTTGAAAACGCCTTCGTCACCACCTCGCTCTGCGCCCCGGCCCGGGCGACCTGCCTGACCGGGCGCTACAGCCACAGTCACGACGTGTTCACCAATCCCGGCCCCCGCGCGGAGACGATGCAGGTCCCCGGGGATATCGCGACCTTTCCCGAGTTGTTCCAGGATGCCGGCTATCACACCCGCCTCATCGGCAAGTGGCACCTGAGCAACTTCCGGCATCCGCGCGGCTTCGATCGTTGGGTCTCCATTCCCGGCCAGGGCGACTACTACAACCCCCAACTGATCTTCGACGGCTCGGAAAAGAAGGTGCCCGGATATACCACCGATCTGCTCACGGACTACGCGATTGACTTCGTCAATTCGCCGCCCGCCGATCGGCCGTGGATGCTCTACCTGTCGTACAAGGCCCCGCATCTGCCTTACGATCCGCACGACCGCTATCTCGAACCGTTCAAGGACCACACCTTCGAACTGCCCGAAACCTACGACGACTCGCGCGAGGGCGAACCGCCCTGGCGGGCGGAGATGCGGAAGGCGGGCTGGTCCGACCGGCACGTCGGCCCCGACCGCATCCAGCGCACACTGCGAGGGTACCACGGACTGGTCAAGGGCATTGATGTCAACCTCGGCCGGCTCTGGAAGGCCCTGGAGAGAACCGGGCAGTGGGAAAACACGGTCATCGTCTTCATCGGTGATAACGGCCACATGCTCGGCGAGAATGGGCTGTTTCAGAAGATGCGGATGTACGAACCGTCGATTCGCGTGCCGCTGATTGTGCGCGATCCGCGGCGCGCGGCCGGGCGGGTGCGTTCGGAGATGGCGCTGAACAACGACGTCATGCCCACGCTGCTTGACGCCGCCGGCTTGCCGATTCCCCAGTCCGTTCAGGGCCGATCGCTGCTGCCCCTGCTGGACGATTCGCAGCCCGCCGAGTGGCGCGACGCATTTCTCTACGAGCACCTGCACACCCGGCATCTCAGCCCGATGGTGCGCGGCGTGCGGACGGAGCGATGGAAGTACACCGAGTACTACGTGCCCGGCGAGTTCGTGGAGCTGTTCGACCTGAGAAGCGATCCGAACGAGAGGCGAAACCTCGCCGACGACCCGGCCCATGCCGAGACCCGTGGCCGGTTGCGACAGCGCATGCTCGCGTTGTGGAAGGAAACCGGCGGCGGCGACATCGCTGAGTACATCCCCGCGGCGCGCGGGGAATGGCGACGCAAGTACGGACGCATTGAAAGACGACTCGAGCGGCAGTGACCGGCACATCGCTCCGCAACGGCGATGACACCGTGCTCGATCGATGTGTCAACGTCGTCAGCATCCTGCATCCACCAACCTCCGGGCTCCGTTCGCGTGAGTTCTTACCCTCCGGGTCTTGCCGCCGATTGGCTCCGTCCGAGCCGCGCTCCACGGCCCCGAATAAATCATCCTGACACCTTTTCTGGCCCTTCAGTCAGCAAGAGTGTTTTGGCGGCGTCGAGTTGGGATCGGCTGCCCAGGAGCAGCACCTGGTCGCCGGGCCGCAGCTCTTCATCCGGCCCGGGATTGGGCAGACTCATGGTTTCGCGCTCGATGCCGACGGCACTGGCCCCGGTTCGCTGGCGCAGTTCGAGTTCGCGGAGCAGTTTGCCCGCCGCCGGCGCGTCGGGGCCGATCGCGAGGGTCTCAAGCTCGGCGTCCTGAAGGACGGTCGGCAGCGGCCGAGGGGTGGGCGAGGGCGGCGGTTCGGGGGGCCGGCTGAGCACGTCCCGCAGGGCGATGTGTGCCCTGGAGTAGACGCGCTCGAATGACCGTCGGTACCACACGGCGATCGCCGCGGCCACCGCCGCGGCGATCGCCAGCGCAGGCCAGGTCGGCGTGACGACGAGCGTCATACCGCCCAGATAAAGCAGGATCACGATCCAGCCGGCCATGCGAATCGTCCCCGCGATCACCGCCCGCACCGCCTGGGTCTGTTCGCCGGCGGCGCGATGCGAGACACTCGCCTCCGCGGCGATGGACGCGATCGCCTGAATCTTGCGTAGCGAGACGATCAGCAGAGGCAGGGAGACGATCATCGCCGCCAGCCAGCCCACGGCCTCCGGCCCGGCGATCCAACGCGGCAGATCCGGCCACCACGCATCGGCATGGCCGACCACCATGGCGGCCCCGGCGAAAAGCACCGCCACCAGCAGCAGGTTCAGCCCCACCTGCAGGGACAGCCGGCGCATCAGTCGGCGAACCTCGCCGCTGTGGCCGCCGCCCCTGCGGAGTTGCGCCAGCCAGCCGCTGTAAAGTTGAATGTAGTTGATCGCGAAGGCCGGCATGACCCGGGCCAACCGGTCAACCAGCGGATCGGACGAGCGGATCAGATACGGCGTCAACAGCGTGGTGATTGCCGAGACCATGACGGCAATCGGGTAAATGAAGTTGCTGGTAACGCCCAGCGTCAGGCCCAGCGATGCGATGATGAAGGAAAACTCACCGATCTGCGCCAACCCCATGCCCACCTTGGCCGACGTCCGCGGATCGTGCCCGGCCAGGAACGTGCCCAGCGCGCAGGTGACGACCTTGCCGATCACCACCGCCGCGGTGATAACCGCGATCGGCAAGACATACTCGATCAGCATCCCCACCGCCACGAAGAACACGGCGCTGAACATGTCTCGCACCGGCGCGACGAGGCCTTCGATCTTGCCGTGCTCGCGCGTCTCGGCCACGACGGCCCCGATCAGGAATGCTCCCAACGCCACGCTGTAGCCGAGTTCCAATGCCAGCAGCGAGACGCCGAAGCATAGCCCCAGCGTGGTGATCAGGAGGATCTCCGTCCCGTAGCGCTGATCGATGTATCGCACGAGCGGTGGAACCGCGAGCAGCCCGGCCACCAGCACCGCCGCCAGAAACAGGGTGATCTGCCCCAGGGTCAGGACGACCTCGGCGACTTCCAGGGAACCACTGGTCGCCAGGCCCGAAAGCAGCGCGATCAGGGCGATCGCCAACACGTCCTCGACGATGAGAATCCCGAAGACCAGTTCCGCGAATCGCGCCTTGACCAGTCCCAGCTCCTCCAGCGCCTTGACGATGATCGTGGTCGAAGAGATCGAGAGGATCGCGCCGAGGAAGATGCTGTCCATCGTCGACCAGCCGAACATCCGGCCGATGCCGTAGCCGATCGCGAGCATCAGCGCGATCTCCATCGTCGCGGCGATGAACGCCGTGGCCCCGACGCTGGCCAGTTGTCTGAGCGAAAAGTGCAGCCCGAGCCCGAACATCAGCAGGATGACGCCGAGTTCCGCGAGCAGTTCGACCGTGTGCTGATCCTGAATCGACAGCGGAATCATCGGCGTGTGCGGGCCGATGACCAGCCCCGCGAGAATGTAGCCCAGCACGACCGGCTGGCCGAAGCGGCGAAAGATGATCGCCACCACCGCTGCGATGATCATCACCATCGCCAGGTCTTGCAGAAACACTCCGTGCATCCGTGGCCCGTCCTGTTCTTATCCCATGACACCCGGCGGTACAATCATACGGGATCGCGGAGGCCGTGCTCCGCAGGAATCTCACTGACGTCGATCACCAACAATCGTAACGCTTATTGTGCCGCCGCCACCAGGAAAGGCAACTGCTCATGATCCGGCAATTCTTCTGACGCAGAAAAGGTGTCAGGATGATTTATTTTCATGCAAGTGCGCCGGGGTCGTGGCTCGCGTGGGTAAGCGTGCTGGGCGCTCGGTTTATTGTAGAGGGGCAATCGGGCCGTGATGACCGGCGCGGATTCGA
>CAYFQS010000343.1:0-4306 GCA_964345245.1 uncultured Planctomycetaceae bacterium
ATGCTCGCGGGGGCGGGGGCGGGGTGTGAAGCGCCCGAGCGGCGGCGGGCGGCGGTCTCGCCGGGGGCGATGCGGGAGACCTACACGGTCAACTCGCCGGGGCTGGTGTTCGACACGCCGACCATGCGGGAGGCGGCGACGGAGCCGGCCTCGCGGCCGGGGAGGCAGGCGTGGTGGCGGACCCGCAATGACGGGCGCCTCGCGGTGCGGGACGGGCATCGCTCGGCGGAGGTCACCGACTACGTGATCTACGAGGTGGACCGGCAGTCGACCTTCGGCGACCGGACGTACGACCATTATCGTCGCGTGAGCTACTCCCGCACGACCGGCCGGGTGGTGCGATAATCCGCCTGGCCGACCCGATTGACACATCCGCTAACCGTTCCATAACCTGCAGCCAATCTAAATCTTTGATGAGTCGGACCTTGACGGGAGCCGCCGGGCAATGCCATACTATGACCGGTGCTCCGGGAATTCTGGTAGGGCACGCCTTCGTGCCGGCATGTTCGCCGCCACCTCGGTGGCACGAGAGGTCAAGGGAAACCTATGGCTACCATCACGAAGAAAGAACTGATCGACCGCATCGCCGACGCCACCGGCATCACCCGCGTCGCGGTGAAGAATGTGGTCCAGAGCTTTCTCGACAACGTGATCGTCGAACTGGGCAAGGGCAATCGGATGGAGTTCCGCGACTTCGGCGTGTTCGAAGTCAAGCAGCGAGCGGCGCGGATGGCGCAGAACCCGAAGACGATGGAGCGGGTTCACGTGCCGCCGAAGCGGACGGTGAAGTTCAAGCCGGGGCACCTGATGAAGGCGACCCTGGAACAGGCGGACGAGGCGGACGAGGCGGCGATGGCGCCACCGCCGCCTTCCCAGTCTTCCCAACCTTCCCCGCCTCCCGACGCCTCGCCCGGCGAAGGCGAGGGCGGATAAGATCGCCCGACCCACCTGACGCATGAGCGACTGGCGCGATCAGCTTGCCGAGCATCTCGACCGGCGGCGGGATGACGGTCTGCTGCGCCGGCTGCGGGCGGTCGACCGCTGCGATCGCCTGGTGCGCCGGGGCGACCGGACACTGATCAACCTCGCGGGCAACGACTACCTGGGCCTGGCGTCGCATCCGCACCTGATCGAGGCGGCGAGCCGCGCGGCGCGTGAGCTCGGCGCCGGGGCCGGGGCGAGTCGGCTGGTCACCGGCCACCTCGACATCCACGAGCGGGTGGAGCGGCGGTTCGCGGCGTTCAAGCACGCCGAGGCCGCCCTGCTCACGTCCACCGGGTACATGGCGAATCTCGCGGCGGTCACCGCCCTCGCCGGGCCCGACGATCTGGTGTGCCTGGACAAGCTGAACCATGCGTCGCTCATCGACGCCGCCCGCGCTTCCGGGGCGACGGTGCGTATCTATCCGCACCGGCGCCTGGGCAAGCTTCGGCGGCTGCTCGAGCAGAACGAAGCGCGGCGGAAGATCATCGTCACCGATGCGGTGTTCTCCATGGACGGCGACTGCGCCGACCTGCCCGCGCTGTGCGAAGCACGCGACGCGTTCGGCGCGATCCTCATCGTCGACGAAGCGCACGCGACGGGCGTGCTCGGCGGCACCGGCGCCGGGCTCGCCGAGCAACAGCAGGTCGCCGGCCGGATCGACGTGACCGTGTCGACCGCGAGCAAGGCGCTGGGGGGACTGGGCGGCGTGGTGACCGGGCCGCGGATCGTGATCGACACGCTGGTCAACCACGCGCGAAGCTTTATCTACACCACCGCGGTGCCGCCGGCGCAGGCGGCGGCGATCGACGCGGCCATCGACGTGGTGCGAGACGAGCCGCACCGTCGCGATCGGCTCGGCGAACTGGGCGGGCGATTGCGGCGCGGACTGCGGGCGGCGGGCTGGGATTCGGCCGACGACCCGACGCCCATCGTGCCGGTCGTGGCGGGCGAGAGCGACGCGGCGATGCGAATGTCCCGGCGGCTGGAAGCGCGCGGATTCCTGGCGCCGGCGATTCGTCCGCCGACCGTGCCGCGCGGGGCGGCGCGTGTGCGGCTGAGTCTCCGCGCCGATCTGCATGATGACGATGTGGACCAACTCGTCGACGCGATCGGGCCGCGGGAGAAATGATGCGACGGCGAATCACTCGGCATGTGGAGGGGGCGCGGGATTCCACGGCGGCGAATTGACCGCCATAACGCCGGGGAGCGCCGAAGCCGCCAAGGCAATGCAGGTCATGCGGATTGGCGTTCGGCGGAGGGACGGGAACGGAAGCACACGGGCGACCGGTCCGAGCGCTTCCGCGGATGCGGGTGCGTTAAAGCCGCCTCTTTGATCAGGCGACGTGTTTCTTACCGCTCGGGGCGGCGCGACGCTCTGTCAGCGGGCCGGACACCCATAAAACTGAATCGCGGGCGAAG
This sequence comes from uncultured Planctomycetaceae bacterium, assembly GCA_964345245.1. Lineage (GTDB taxonomy): Bacteria > Planctomycetota > Phycisphaerae > Phycisphaerales > Zrk34 > CAYFQS01. The sequence goes on from CAYFQS010000343.1 coordinate 2,404, forward strand.
GCGGATCGGGTCGACGCGCCATGCCAAACGGCGTGTCTGTGCGAGCGAATCGGCGGTTCCACCCTCCTGGGTGACATTTATTTTTGATAACCGGCCGCCCCGAAACATTCAAAACGTTCAACAGGCATCGGTAAAAACCCGAGCAAAGCCGTAGGTTTCAGTTCCACCCCACGATACAGCAAAATTTCTTTATCTAACCTCATGGGTATTGTTTTTCGCGCAAACGGGTTCGTGCACCGATATTGCGTTCAGGGGCGAACCGGCGGGAACAGATTTCGTAAAAAAACCGTCCAAAACGCCTAGACGCGCTATTGAAATCGCACCGAACTAGTGCTATATATGGGTATGAGACGCAAGCGATTTGCGCCAACAAAGCCCCTGGGAAGGAGCTGACTCAATGAGCGTAGCATTCACCACCCCGAATTCACCGTTGGACCAGTTGCAGCGCCGCAAGACGCGACGGGCTCGCGGCTCGACGAAGGGCCTCAGCGCCCGCGAGCAGGCGATGCTCGAAGAGATTCTCACCGAGCCGGTGGATTACATGGACGACCCGGTCTTCCACGAGAAGGACGCGGAGCAAAAGGTCTTCGACGAAGCGCCCGAGATTCCCGAGCCGAACACGAGCTGGTATCACCCGGTGATGGATAATCTCTCGCAGGTCGACGACCCGCGGAAGATGGTCAGCGTCGTGCTGACCGGCAAGCAGGAGAAGGCGTTGTTCCTGCAGTTCAACTACTGCCGGTTCAGGGCGCGTGAGCTGCAGGACAAGATCGGCGACGGGCCGGCCGAGCCCGCCGTTGCCCGCGAGCTGCTCAAGTGGTACCGCAAGGCGGACGAGCTTCGCGAGCGGATCGCCCAGTGCAACCTCGCCCTGGTGCTGGCCATGGCCAAGCGGATGCGCCACAGCGATCTCGACTTCACCGATCTGGTCTCCGAAGGCAACATCGCCCTGGTCCGGGCGATCGACAAGTTCAACGTGAGTCGCGGATTCAAGTTCTCGACCTACGCCTGCTCGTCGATTCTCAAGGCCTTCGGACGCAGCGGCAAGAAGCACACCCGCTATCGCCAGATGTTCCCCACGGACTTCGACCCGGCGCTGGAGCGGTCGAACTTCCAGGAGCGCCTCAACGAAGAGCGCGAGGAAGACTGCGCCAGCGAGGTCGGCCGGATCGTCCGCATGAACGTCGCGGACCTGACCGACGTGGAGCGCGAGGTGATCAACCATCGCTTCGCCCTGGAGCATCCGAATCCGTCGGAGGCCGAGTCGCTCACGCTGGACCAGGTGGGCAAGCTGGTCGGCCTGACCAAGGAGCGAGTGCGGCAGATTCAGAACAAGGCCCTGACCAAGCTGCGCAAGGCGCTGGAAGAGAACTATATCGACAGCCGCAGCTCGGAAGAGGAAGTCGAAGCGGAAGCCGAAGCGGAAACCGCACAGGAAGCCGCCGCGGAAACGGCGGAAAACTGAACGGCCGGGAAAGCGGGTAACCGAAGAGGAACGAGTGACCGGAAGCGGGTCCGCAAGGGCCCGCTTTTTCATGGGGCGACGGCCGGGGGCGGCGAGGCGGCGGCCGGAATGACAATGCCCGGCCGAATCGACCGCGCTTCAAGCAATGCGGGTGAGAGGATTCGAACCTCCACGGGGTGATAAGCCCCACATGGACCTGAACCATGCGCGTCTGCCAATTCCGCCACACCCGCAGTCGTGTTGTCCGCGCCCGGCTCGGAACCGGGAATCGCATACTCTAACCGAGCCACGCCCAAAATCAAGCGCCGCTTCGAGCTCGCCGCGAGCGCGTCCCATCTCACGCCGAGCAATTCACCGCCAGGAATCTTCGAGGGCCAGAAACGGTTCCTGACACCTTTTTACGATCTCGCGCGTGGTCACGGCGCGCCGGGGATGCGG
>CAYFQS010000344.1:0-1341 GCA_964345245.1 uncultured Planctomycetaceae bacterium
GCGGCATTGTATCGCCTTCGACAACGGTTGAAGTTCGTCGCGGCTGCGCCTTTAATATTAGCCGGGCCGGACCGTGATTCAGCCGGCCGCACAGATGAGGATTCTGACCATGGCCGATGAGCAGACACACGCCGCCGAGGTTCCCGATCATCCGACGATGGCTCGGGTGATCTCGCGTTTCGCCGGGCAGGGCATGCGGGCCGGGGAGTTTCGCGGGCAGGTCACGATCATCACGCCGAAAGACAAGCTGCACGAGCTGCTGCAGTTCCTTCGAGAAGACGAGCAGTGCGCTTACGACTTCCTCTCCGACGTGCTCGGGATCGACTACCTGAACTACCCCAAAGCGGAGGCCCGCTTCGGCGTGGTGTATAACCTGCTCAGCACGAAGCACAACCACCGCATCTTCGTGAAGGTGCTGCTTGACAACAGCATCGACACGTCGGGCATCGAGGAAGACCCCGCCCTGCATCTGCCCACCGCATGCGACATCTGGCCCGGGGCCGAGTGGCCCGAGCGCGAGGTGTTCGACATGTACGGCATCCGGTTCGCCGGCCACCCCGATCTCCGCCGCATCCTCATGTGGGAGCAGTACCCCGCGCACCCGATGCGGAAGGACTACCCCGTGGTCGGCCGGGGCGAACGGGTGGCGTACCGGATCGTGGACCGCGAGTCGGCGTAGAGCAAAGTGACGACGCGATGGAGGGGAAAAGCACCGGGGCTACCAGATCATCCAGAGCAGCAACGCTTCGGCGGTGAGGATCGTCGCGGCGAGGGAGGCCACGCGCCAGGCGTGGCGCAGGCGGTTCGGCCGCGGACCGGGGACGAGTTGGAGCTGGGCCACGCCGTCGCCGAGGGTCTGACCGCGGCGCACCTGGTCCTGCACGATGGCGATGACGAGGTTGCAGTCGAAGGGCCCGAGGCCGAGCAGGCGGCCGAGGCGGATGAGCTTCTCGCGGTCCTCCGGGGCCAGCAGCGCGCCCTGCAGGGCTTCGCTCACCCGCAGGGCCAGCACCCAGCGCGGATCGGTGGCCGGGATCGCAGGCGGCGCGACGGGTTTGGACGCGGTCCGGTTCGGTCGACGCTGACGCCGACCAGCCAGTTGAAGCGACGGCCACGCGGCCGACATGGTGCGCTCTCTCATCTCCGTATCCCGTGACAGAATGAACGTGGTCGACTCATCCGTGAAGTGACACGCGATCCGTCACATCAAAGGTACCACATGCCGGCGGCAGGTAAAGGGCCGTAAATGACTGATTTGCGGTGCGGCCGCGGTTATCGGACACGCCCGCTTCCGTCTGGGTAAGCTGGGGAAGATCACCTCCGGCGCGTCCTCGCTTCAGC
>CAYFQS010000344.1:1441-4278 GCA_964345245.1 uncultured Planctomycetaceae bacterium
GGCGCGTCCTCGCTTCAGCGAGGCGTGCAGGTCCGCGGCCACGCCCCGCCCTCGCTGAAGCGACGCGGCCCGACGGGGGCGGCTTGCGGATGCAACGGCTTCTCGTGAAGATGTCGGACCCGGCTCACGCCGGTTGACGAACTGTTCCAACGAATCCGCATTGGAGTCTGACAATGGCGCAAAAGAAAGCATTGGTCGTCTGGGGCGGCTGGGACGGCCACACCCCCAAGGAGTCGGCCGACACCTTCGTGCCTTTCCTCGAAGAGAGCGGCTACGAGGTGGTCGTCTCGAACACCCTCGATTCCTACATCGACCGCGACCTGATGATGTCGCTCGATCTCGTGGTGCAGGTCTGGACCATGGGCGAGATCAGCAAGGAGCAATGGGCCGGACTCAAGGAAGCCATCCGCAGCGGCGTGGGCTTCGCCGGCTTTCACGGCGGGGCGATCGATTCCTTCCGCCAGAACACCGACTACCAGTGGATGACCGGCGGGCAGTGGGTCGCCCACCCCGGCGGGTGCATCCCCTCCTACAAGGTCGAGATCGCCGACGCCGATCACGAGATCACCCAAGGCATCGGCGGGTTCGAGCTCCGGGAAACCGAGCAGTACTACTGCCACATCGACCCCGGCGTGCACGTGCTGTGCACGACGGAGTTCACCGGCGAGCATGGCGAGCCGGATCAGTACCCGGCCGGCGTCGTGATGCCTTACGCGTGGACCCGGCAGTGGGGCGAAGGCCGCGTGTTCATCGCCTCCTGGGGGCACACGTACAAGGACTTCGACGTGCCCGAGGCGAAGCAGATTGTCGAGCGGGGCATGCTTTGGGCGAGCAAGTGAGCGCGACCGGCCTGAGCTACGAAATCCGCCGGCCTTCCGCCCGCCCGTCGCTGAACGGCGCGGTGGCGGGGTCGGCGTGGGCGGAGGCCGCGGTCGCCGAGGTCGCGGCATTCCACGCCAGGAGCACCGAGCATCGACCGCGCACCGAAGTGCGCCTGCTGCACGACGAGCGTGGGTTGTACGTGCGCTTCGACGTCGACGACCGCTACGTCCGCTGCGTGCACGACGGCCATCAGCAGGCGGTCTGCCGGGACAGTTGCGTGGAATGGTTCGTGCAGCCGAAGGCGGATTGCGGCTACTTCAACTTCGAGACGAACTGCGGCGGGGCGATCCTGCTGTCCTACATCGAAGACCACCGCCCGGCCCCGGAGGGCGGCTTCCGCGCCTGCACCCGCGTCGCCGATCACTGGATCGAGCGGATCGACCTGCACCACACGATGCCCGGAATCGTCGAGCCGGAAGTCGCGGACGACGTGCACTGGACGAACGCCTACTTCGTGCCGCGGGAGCTGCTCGAGGCGTACGTCGGCCCGCTGGGCGAGTTGTCGGGCCAGACGTGGCGCGGCAACTTCTACAAGTGCGGCGATCAAACCTCGCACCCGCACTGGGCGAGCTGGGCTCCCATCGGCCGCCGCCTCAGTTTCCATCGACCCGAGTACTTCGCGGAGATGCGGTTGGTGTAGGTTGGCGTGTTGAGAAGGGCGGTCGGACGCGACACGTCGTGTTCAGCCGGCCGTCTCGGACGCGGGGCACGGTTGCTTCGGCGCGACCTCGCTTCAGCGAGGCGCGCAAGGAGAAAGCACGGCCGACTGTCCCCTCCGTTTCGAATCCGCGCGTGGTGCCGCTGAAGGCCGACTTCGATGAATCAGGGAATCCCCCGCACGATCGACGGGCCGGCGAGGCGGGTCAGCCACACCGGCAATCGTTTCCACGTTTCCACCGCCAGGGAGAACCCGCCGCTGTCCGGCGTGATCGGCTTCGCCCGTCGCGTCCGCGTCAGGTGCTGCCAGCCCGTCGGCGACGCCTCGGCCCCCCATTGTTGTTTGAACCGGAACGTCCCGCCGTCCACCGTCGATCGGCCGAAGTCGAAGACCGTCGCCCCGCGCTGAATCGCGCGGTCAAGCAGGTGGCGGTACATCAGCATGTTCGCGCAGGTCTTGTTGTACTCGCGCAAGCTTGACGCGCTCGGCACCTCGGTCGCGTCCGGCCCGTGCACGAGCAGGGCGGCGGCGACCGGCTCGCCCTCAAGATCGACTACGCACAGCTCGGCGTCATCGGCGAAGTGATGCAAAATCGCTTCAAAGAGCCGGCGGGGATACACGGGCGTGCCGAGGTCGCGCATGTTGATCGCGAAGACCTGGTAGAACCCATCGAGCAATCGCTCCCCGCCCCAGCGCGCGTTCAGGCCGCTCTTCTCGCCCTTGCGGACCTGGTTGCGCACCTTGGACGGGATGTCCGACCATAGCGCCTCCGGCGTGTCCGGCAGCACGCGGGTCATGCGGACCTTGTCGGTACGGATGGAGGTGAGCTCGTTGTGCTCAATCGGATTGCGATTACGCAGCTCGACGAAGCGCACCCGTCGCCGACGGGCGATCGCGCGGGCCTTCTCGACCAGCGCTTCGGCCGCGGCCTCGTCCGCCGCCAGTACGCCCGCTTCGTTCACGTACGGCAGCGATGCGAGGTGCCGGCCGAAGAGGAAGCTGCGGGTCTCGACCAGCGGCAGCCAGCCGGCCACCTGCCCGTCCCGCCACGCGGTGAGCGAGCACGGCCGATGTCGCAGCCCGTCGACCATGACCCGCATCCACTCCGGCCGATGGCCCCGGGCGGCGTCGTCGTGGGCGTCGATGAACTCGCGGAGGGCGCTGTGGTCGTCGTGATTGAGTTCGATCTTCATCATGCTGACCTTCGCAGAGGTTCGGGAGTCGCGATCGGCCGGGCGGGCACGCCGGCGACGGTGGTGTAGTCGGGCACGGCCCGGGTGACCACGGCCCCGGCGCC
>CAYFQS010000345.1:0-4268 GCA_964345245.1 uncultured Planctomycetaceae bacterium
TGCGTGAGAGGTTGGTGTCCTGTCCATCCCCATTTCCGCGCTATTCAGACTGCAATGCACCGGGGTTTTCAGAGGGCCCCTCAGCATGTGCGAGGGGCAAGGATTTTTCGAACATTTGGCGAGCGAGTCATCCGGGACGGGATGCCGGCTACCTCGCCTCGAAGCGGAGCGTGCCCCATTCCTGGGGCAGCAGGCGGGCTTCGGTGGGAATGTCGGCGACCATGTTCGCCGCCTTGTTGTTCCAGTACAGCCGGGCCCGGGCCTCGCTGCCGTCGCCGATCACCACGCCGATGTCCCCCAGCGTCGTCGCGCCGTCGGTCGGCTTGAGGTTCAGCAGCTTCAGCGGCACGGCGAGTTCGTAGGCCCCGTCCGCCTGGGCGAGGCGCACCCGGCCGCTCACGTCCTGCACCGAATCGAAATCGACCCGTCCGACGGGCGAGGTGTAGCTCACCGCCTCGCCGGGCCCGCCGACCTGCTGGAACCGCACCGCGAGCACCCGCCCGTCGCTCGGATCGCCCACGCGGGTGACGAAGAGGCGCACGTCGCCCTCGGTCGCCGTCTCGTGATGGGCGTAATGCTTGAGGCGCTTCGGGGCGTCGGCAGCAGGGTTGGTGCGGAACATCAGGTCCAGCCCGCCGCCGGAGGCGAAGGCGAAGCGCCGGCCATCCGCCGCACTGTTGTTCAGCAAGTTCGGGTCGTTTGTGCGCCAGGCGGCGTAAAGCGTCTCGCCGGCGATCCGCATGGTCGCCCGGATGTCCAGTCGGCGATCCACGGCCAGCCAGTCGGCGCCGGCCCAGTCGTCCAGCCGGCCGTCCAACCTCGGGGCGTCGGCGGCGATGGGCACAGTCGTTTCCCGCCGCTCGCGCGGGTCGGCGGGCATCACGTGCGTCTCGGGTTGATCGGCGAGCATGGCCGCGGTCACCTCCACCGTCTGCGCGGGCAGTCGGCGGACGCTGTGGAGCCCGAGAATCTCGAAGACGTTCGTGCTCGGGTGGCCCGTCATGAGGTAGACCTGCTCGCCCTTGATCTGGCTGACCGCCGGGCCGAACAACTCCTCGCCCCAGCTTACGTCGTCGACGATCATGCCGCGCACCGCCTTCGGAGCGTTGAGGCGGGGGTGGGTTCGCCCGTCGCCGCCGAGATCGGTCAGGTACAGCCCGTCGGCGGTGAAGAGGTAGATCGACCCGCGGTCGTTGTTGAGCACGAAGGAAGGCCCGGCGTCACCGGCGGCGGGGTTGAACCGCCCGATGATCCCCGCGGTGGCAATGAGCTGCCCGGTGAACTGCGGCACGGGATCGAAGCGTGTGCCCCGCATGGGCCACTGGCTGTGATACACCCACGCACATTCGCCATTTTTCCAGCCGATGATCGGGCCGCGCGTCGTCACCTCGGTGTTCGCCTCGGGCAGATAGACGTAGCTGCCGGAGTAGTTGCTGCCGTACTGCCCCGGCTCGACGTAGCGGACAGTTTCGTACTCGATGGACATCCGGTGGGTCGACAGGTCCCACACCGGCACGCCGTCGCGGAAGGCGGGCTCGTCCACGGCAATGCCGCGGCTGCCACGAAGCGACAGGCCGTCCTGGTAATGCACGCCCATCCATCCCGCACTGCGCGTCGTCTTGATCTCGTCGGGCTGGTACTGCTGGTCACCGTTGAGGTCGGACCAACTGACGAACACGTACTTCTTGTTGAGATTCCGACCGCGTTCGTCCTTGAGCTTCAGTTCGGGATGCTCGTCCATGAACTGCTGGAGCTGTTTGTGATGCTTTCCGGTCATGCCGTTGCTGGCGATGATTCGCAGCGTGCCGTCGTCCTGCATGCGGTAGAGGTTGTCATGGCTGGCGAGATAGCGTCGGCCCTGATGGTCGTAGACGACCTGCTCCGGCCCGCCGCCGCCGGAGTTATTGACCATGGCGCCGCTGCGGAAGGGAATCTTGCTGACGGTGTAATCACCGGTTTCCCAGTCGATGGTGAACTCGATGGTGCCGGTGCCCACGCCGTAGTAGTACTTCGTGCGGTCGCGGGGATCGAAGCGTCCGCCGCCGCCGTACTTCGGCGGGCCGTAGTAGGCGCGGATGAACTCGCCCGATCCCGCGTCCCAGACGCTGATGCGCTTGGGCATGTATTCCATCTCGGCGACCCAGAGCTTGCCCTCGGCGTCGAAGGCCATGCCGCTCGGGTGGCTCATCCGCTGCTCATCGTAGTGGCCGGTGATCGGCCCGCCCGGCTTGCCGATCGTGCGAAGGTGGCGGCCGTCCGCGGTGTAGACCTTCACCTGGTGGCTCGCGCCGGTCTCGGAGACGTAGAGCGCGCCGTCCGGGCCGACCATTACCCGGTTCGGGTCCGCAAGGTTATGGACGATGGTGCGGGCGGCGCCGAGTTCGAGCCCCGGGATGTCGGGCGAATCGAAACGCAACAGCGCGTTGCCGGCCACGACGAACAGCCGGCCTCGCTCGTCGAAATCGAGCCCGCGCGGGTCGGCCACCTCGATCTCGCCGACCTGTGCGGCCTTCCCCGACTTGCGGCTGTCGAGCACGACGATCCGGTCGGCCAGCGGATAACTCACCAGCACCAGCCCGTTCCACGCGGCGCAGTCCTGCACCTGCGTCATGCGCATCCAGTTCCAGTCGCGTTCGCGCCGGTCTTCGGGCGCGTTGATGTTGGTGATCTCGTCGTAGGCGTCGGGGCGGTCGATCAAGTCCGCGTCGCGCCGCAGGCCGTACAGCCGGCCCTGGAGGATGCCGAAGGCGTAGTAGTCGTCGTTGGGCTCGTTGCCCGGATCGCGGGTCAGGGTCTTGGGCGACCGCCAGCCGCGCATCTTCGTGCTGTAAAGCTTCTCGCCGTCGAGCGTGAGCCACATCGCCGAGTAACCCGCCTCGCCGGTGGGCGCGGTGACGAGCACCTGCGGCCGTTCGCCGTACGGCGAACCGTCGGGCAGGGAGAGCACGTCGCAGGGCGGGGTGTGGTCCGCCAGCCACATCCCGGTGCGGTCCGCCGTCTTCCACGGCGGCGTGCCGGGGCTCTGGATGCTCAGCTCGTAACGGAGCTGAATGTCGTCGTGCACCAGCCCGTGCAGACGGTACTGGCCCGGCTCGACGAGGTGCCGCTCGACGTCGTAATACTTGTGCGTCTTGTTGTCTTCTTTCACGTACCGGGCCTGCCCGACGTCGTAGCCGTCCCAGCGGATCGTGTGGCGGCCGGCCTCAAAGAACGTGTCGGCGATCACGTTCGCCACCCGTTTGCCGTCCACGTCATCGACCACGAGCGTCACGTAGCCGGGCTTCTCAAGCGTGAACTGGACCGGCACGCCGCCGGGCGCTTCGCCCATCGCGGTTGCCGTGGAGATGAGCACGCCGATCAGTGCGGTAATTGTCATGGGCCTTGTCTGAAACATTTCGCTTCCTTTCTCGAACGGGAGTTAACGCGTTTTGGTCGCCGATGCCGCCGAGGTTCGCGGCCGGCCTTCGTCTTCGTCATGATCCTCAGATTCACGGGCGGTCCATGGGGGGCTTCCAGGTCAGTGGAGGCAGTCGGTCTCGGTCGACTCGGAGAGGAACGAATCGTAAATGCTCGCCCGGCGTGCCGCGGTCGTGTCGGATTGCTCGTCCCAGACCGCCAGGTCGTCGCCGTCGACCACGTGAGGCCAGGCGTCTCGAAAATGCTGGACGGTTCGTCGTCGCATGTCGCGGCGCACGTTCTGCAGGTCCGGCGCGGCGGCGAGATTCCGCTGGTCCTGGGGATCGGCCTCGACGTCGAACAGCAGTTCCTTCCCGCCCTCCGGGAAGTAGAGGTACTTGTGCCGGCCGCGCAGCAGCGCCACCTGGCGCAGCTGATCGCTCGGACCGAACACAAAGGGCAGTTGCTCGCGGGGCGGGGCGTCGCGGCCGACCAGGTCCAACAGGTTCACCCCTTGCAAGTCGGCGGGGGCTTGCCCGCCCGCGGCGGCGAGGCAGGTCGGGAGTATGTCGGCATGCGTGACCAGGTGATCGCACGGCTCGCCGGCATGGGTCTGCTCCCACTGCTTGGGCAGGCGCATGACCATGGGCACGCGGGCGGACGACTCCAGGGCGAATCCCTTGCCGTAGCATCCGTGACTACCGAAGTAGTCGCCGTGGTCGGAAGCGAAGATGATCAGCGTATTGCCCAGCATGCCCGCGTTGAGCAGACCCGAGAAGATTCGCCCCATGTTCTGGTCGATCTGCGTGATCAGTCCGAGGTAAGCCGCCCACGAACGGCGATGCTGCGGGGCCGTCACCAGGTCGTGATGC